>JAAWEC010000144.1 GCA_022794095.1 Clostridia bacterium | reverse complement strand
TAGGAATTGCTGAAATTCTATTTAGAGAAGGATATATAAAATCTTTTGAAGAAATCAAAGATGATACACAAGGAATCATTAGAGTTACTTTAAAATATGACGAAAATGGAACCAGAGTAATCGATGGGTTGAAAAGAATTAGTAAACCAGGATTAAGAGTGTATGCTTCAAAAGAAGAATTACCAAAAGTATTAAATGGATTAGGAATTGCTATTATTTCTACATCAAAAGGATTAAAAACAGATAAAGAAGCAAGAGAATTAGGAGTAGGTGGAGAAGTATTAGCTTATGTTTGGTAATTTGATACCATAAAAAAGATAGGAAGGTGAAAAAAGTGTCAAGAATAGGAAATAAACCAATTACAGTACCATCAGAAGTACAAGTAAAAATAGATGGGCAAAAAATCTCTGTAACAGGTCCAAAAGGTACACTAGAAAGAGAAATACATAAAAATATTTCCGTTAAATTGGAAGAAAATACAATAACAGTAACTCGAATAAATGACGAACCAGCTAACAGAAGTTTACATGGATTAACAAGAACTTTGATCCATAATATGATTGTTGGTGTAACATCTGCTTATAGTAGAGAATTACAAATTAATGGTGTTGGTTACAGGGTAGCAAAACAAGGAAATGGATTGAATTTAACATTAGGTTATTCACACCCAGTTATTTTTGAAGCACCAGCAGGAATTTCTTTCGATGTTCCAAATCCAAATACAATCATTGTAAACGGAATTGATAAAGAATTAGTTGGGCAAACAGCTGCTGTAATTAGAATGAAAAGACCACCAGAAGTATATAGAGGAAAAGGTATTAAATATGCTGAGGAGGTTATTAGACGTAAGGAAGGTAAGACTGGTAAATAGAAAATGAAAGAAACTCGATTTTAAGAAAGGAGTAGAAAAATGGTAAAAAAGACAGATCGAAAAATGGAAAGAACCAGAAGACACATTCGTGTTAGAAGAAAAATATCTGGAACGCAAGATAGACCAAGATTATGTATCTATAGAAGCAACACCAATTTATATGTACAAATTATTGACGATGTGAAAGCCAATACACTTGTATCAGCTTCTACATTAGATAAAGAAATCAAAACAAAACATGCCAATAAAGAAGCTGCTAAAGAATTAGGTGCTTTAATTGCTAAAAAAGCATTAGATAAAAAAATTGAA
The DNA here is from genome assembly GCA_022794095.1 of Clostridia bacterium. Lineage (GTDB taxonomy): Bacteria > Bacillota > Clostridia > TANB77 > CAG-508 > CAG-269. Next base: position 6,310 of record JAAWEC010000144.1, on the reverse strand, counting down.
ACAGTGGTTTTTGATCGTGGTGGATACATTTATCATGGAGTTGTCAAAGAATTAGCTGAATCTGCAAGAGAGGGCGGATTAAAATTCTAGTAGATGAGCTGAGGAAAAGCTAAGATGCTAGAGACAAAATTGAATCAAGTAAGGAGGATTAACGAAACCGATGGAAGAAAAAAGTGAATTAAAAGAAAAAGTTGTTGCTATTAATAGAGTTGCTAAAGTAGTTAAAGGTGGTAGAACTTTTAGATTTAGTGCTGTAGTAGTAGTAGGAGACGAAAATGGTCATGTAGGTGTTGGAAATGGTAAAGCAGCAGAAGTTCCAGATGCTATCAAAAAAGCAATCCAAGAAGCTAAAAAGAACTTAGTTGAAGTACCAATTGTAAATACAACTGTACCACATGAATATATTGGAACTTTTGGAAGTGCTAAAGTTATGTTAAAACCAGCAGCTATTGGTACTGGTATTATAGCAGGTGGTAGTGTTAGACCTGTTGCAGAACTTGCTGGATACAAAAACATAAGAACTAAAGTTATTGGAACAAACAATCCAAGAAACGTTGTTTATGCAACAATTGAAGGACTTAAAGCTATGCAAACTGCAGAATCAGTTGCTAAAAAAAGAGGTAAAAAAGTAGAAGATATTTTATAATAAAGGGATAAATACTTAATTTATAGTCATCAAGTAAAACTTATAAAAAATATCCCTTGTCAATAAAAGAAGGAGGTGCAAAAAAATGAAACTAGATGAATTAAAACCAGCTATTAGTAAAGTAAAAAGAAATAGAGTAGGACGTGGAAGTTCTTCTGGAAATGGAAAAACATCAGGAAGAGGACATAAAGGTCAAAAAGCAAGAAGTGGTGGAGGAGTAAGAAGAGGTTTTGAAGGTGGTCAAACACCATTATATAGAAGATTACCAAAAAGAGGCTTCACAAACATTCATGCTAAAAATTATGTAGAAGTAACATTAACAATGTTAAATAAATCTAAAGCTACTGATGTAACTGCTGAAACTTTATTAGAAGAAGGAATTATTGGAAAAATTAATGATGGAATAGTAGTTTTAGCAACAGGAAAATTAGATAAAAAATTAAATATAAAAGCAAAAAGATTTACAGCAAAAGCCAAAGAGCAAATTGAAGCTTTAGGCGGAAAGGCTGAGGTGATTTAATTGTTTAAAACTATCAAAAATGCGTTAAAAACACCTGAAGTAAGAAAAAAACTAATATATACACTTATATTAATTGTTGTATTTAGATTAGGATGTTATATTACAGTACCAGGAGTAAATAGTATAGCATTAAATGAAGCAATGGGAGAAGCAAATGGATTAGCAGGATTAATAGATATTATCTCAGGAGGAGCATTTTCAAGATTTTCTGTATTTGCAATGTCAATTAGCCCATACATAACAGCTTCTATTGTTATTCAATTATTAGCAATGATTATCCCATCTTTAGAAAGATTAACTAAAGAGGGAGGAGAAGAAGGAAGACAAAAAATTAACAAATATACAAAAATTGTAACAATTATATTAGCTTTAGTAGAAGCAGTAGGATTATACTTATCTTACAAATCTTCTGGAATATTTGTAAACCAAGAATTCTTAACAGGAGCATTAGTTGTAGCAGGATTGGTAGCTGGAACATCTTTACTTATGTGGTTAGGAGACCAAATTACAAGTAAAGGTATAGGAAATGGAATTTCTTTATTGATATTCATTGGTATAGTTTCAGGATTACCAAGAGGAATAACAACTATATGGGACTTGATTTTTGGAAATAATGAATTTAATACAACAGGTTTATTAACAGCAATAGGAATTATTATAGGAGCTTTAATATTAGTAGCAGGTGTTGTATTTGTACAACAAGCTGAAAGAAGAGTACCTGTACAATATTCTAAAAAAGTAGTAGGAAGAAAAATGGTAGGTGCACAAAGTACACATATTCCATTAAAACTTGCCATGGCAGGTGTAATGCCAGTTATCTTTGCATCATCATTTATGACATTCCCAGCTATGATTATACAAATATTTGTACCAGACATAGCAACACAAACAGGATTTTTAGCAGGTTTATATAAATTTTCAATTGCTACATCATCATCTAGTGTTGGAATAGGTTATTCTATTGCAAATGCGATTGTTTACTTACTATTAATTATGGGATTTACATTTTTCTATACTTATGCTACATTCAATCCAGCAGAAGTATCTAACAATATTAAGAAAAATGGTGGATTTATACCAGGTATTAGAGCAGGTAAACCAACAACAGATTATCTATCTTCTATCATTTCAAAACTTACTTGGTTTGGAGGATTATTCTTAGCATTGATAGCTATTTTACCAATGTTACTAAGATTTACAAACCTAAATATTGCATTTGGTGGAACATCTATATTAATTGTTGTAGGAGTTGCATTAGAAACAGTACAACAACTAGAATCTCAATTAGCAATGAGACATTATAAAGGATTTTTAGGATAAAAATAAAAAAACCGTACTATCAAGATAGTATGGTTTTTCTAATGTTAGGTATCTGCATTTGCTAAAAATAAATAGTTACTTCTTCTTCATTCAGCAGTTTAATAATTTGATTATATGCATTTGGATTGAAATTTTGGAAAAAATTTATACATGTTTTTACTTGGTCTTCAAAAAGTTCTTCCCCCCTATAATAGTCGTAATAGTTATCAAACTGATACACTCCATCACATCCGTCTATATTTTTTTGAACAGACATGATTTTTCCATCTTTAATGTTTATTTCCCAAACTATATTACCTACTTGATTATAGTATGGTCCATGTATTTTGGTCTCTGCATAAAACCGTTTGTTCATTTTTGTTCCTCCTTTATTTTATTGGATACCTTAAAATTGCAAGCATCTTATAAGATTATATCATGGTTTTCATAATATTGCAATGTAGTATCTATTTTTTGCCTAAAAAAAGCTTGATATTTTTAAGTGTTTGTAGTACAATAGGGTATGTTAAAATAGAGATAGGAGTGATTTAATATGGTAATCATAATGTTAGGAGCACAAGGAACAGGAAAAGGAACAATAGCAGGTTTAATTAGTGAGGAAACAAAATGGCCACAAATATCAACAGGAGACATATTCAGAAAAAACATAAGTGAAAAAACCAAACTAGGAATAGAAGCAGACAAATACATATCAAAAGGAGACTTAGTACCAGATGAAATAACAGTTCCAATGGTAATTGACAGACTAAACCAAGAAGACGCAAAAAACGGAGCTATTTTAGATGGTTTCCCAAGAACCATAGAACAAGCTAAAAAATTAGATGAAATTTTAGAACAATCAGGTAAAAAAGTAGATTTAGTTATAAATCTAACAACACCAAGAGAAGAAATTATAGACAGAATGCTAACCAGAAGAGTATGTAGTAATCAAGAATGCAAAGCAACATATAACACAAAATTACATCCACCAAAAGTAGAGGGTATTTGTGATAAATGTGGTTCACAATTAAAACAAAGAGAAGATGACTCAAATTCAGAAGCAATCAACAAAAGACTAGAAATATATGAAAACCAAACTAGTCCATTAGTTGAATATTATAATGAAAAAGGTGTATTAAGAACAGAAACTGTAAGTACATCTATAAATAGAATGGGAAAAGATGTAGCAGTAGACGTAATAAAAGACATAAAAAAATAGGATTTAGGGACGGCCCCAAAATCCTATAAATAATAGTAAGTATCAATGTAAATATATATTATCCAGCACCAAAAAAAGACTGGCAACTAATTCTTAGAAATATAATAAATCCAGATTATGGAGAAAGATAAAAAAGGAGACGAATTTCAAGTGGTAACAATTAAGTCAAAAAGAGAAATTGAACTAATGAAAGAAGTATGCAAAGTAGTAGCACAAGTATATAAAGAATTAGAAGAAAAAATAAAAGTAGGAATGTCAACATGGGAATTAGACCAAATTGCAGAAAACAAAATGAGGAGTTTAGGAGCAATTCCAGCAGAAAAAGGATATGATATAGGAATAAAAGGAGTGCCACCATTTCCAGCGTCTTTATGCGTATCTATTAATGATGAAGTCATACATGGAATTCCATCAAAAAATAGAATAATACAAGATGGAGATGTAGTAAGTATTGATACAGTAGCATTAAAAAATGGATACAATGGTGATGCTGCAAGAACTTTTATTGTTGGAAAAGCATCAAAAGAAGCTGAGAAGCTAGTAGCAGTTACAAAACAAGCTTTTTTTGAGGGAATAAAATATGCAAAACCAGGAAATAGGCTTCGGAGACATATGTCATGCTATTGGTGAATATGTGCATTCACAAGGTTATTCTGTTGTAAAAGAATTTCAAGGTCATGGTATTGGAAAAGAAATGCATGAAGACCCAGGAATTCCAAACTATGGAAAAGCAGGAAGAGGAATTAGGTTAGAACCAGGAATGACACTAGCAATAGAACCTATGGTAATACAGGGAAAGCCTAATATATTAGAATTAGACGACGGTTGGACAATAATTACAGAAGATGGAAGTTTAGCAGCTCATTATGAAAATACAATTTTAATTACAGAAAAAGAGCCAGAAATATTGACAATACTTTAAAAATGTTGTATAATCTAGTAGTTATTAAACAAAATGGCATTATTTTGCTTAAATAACAATAAAAAAGCTCTTTAAGGAGGGAAACAAATTGGCAAAAGAAGATGTTATAGAAGTAGAAGGAACGGTTGTAGAAGCCTTACCAAATACTAATTTCAAAGTAGAACTTGAAAATGGACATCAAATATTAGCTCACATATCTGGAAAGTTAAGAATGAACTACATCAAAATTTTACCAGGAGACAAGGTAAAAATAGAACTATCACCTTATGACTTAACTAGAGGAAGAATTACTTGGAGAGCAAAATAAAAAGCTAAAAATTAACCCAAAATAAACATAAATCACAGAGGACTAAAAATAGCAGTTTAATGGGGGAAGGCATTTCTTAACCCCAAATATCACAAAAAGAAAATGTCCTTGGAAGTTAGAAAGAGAGGTGCAAAAATGAAAGTAAGACCATCAGTAAAACCAATATGCGAAAAATGCAAAATTATCAAAAGAAAGGGTAAAATTAGAGTAATTTGTGAAAACCCTAAACACAAACAAAGACAAGGTTAGACCTTAAAAAAGTTAATAACACAAATTAGGTAGCGGCTGTGAATCCCATCTTTGTGGAATTACATATCAAATTTGTGTTTATATATATGTCTTGAAACACTTTAAAAGGGCTGTGGTAAACAACAGCATCATTTCACTTTTAAAGAATTTAGGACAAAAACAAAAGAGGCATATTTTATATGTCTAGTTATGTTTTAAACAAAAATAATAAAATTTGGAGGTGCAAAAAAATATGGCTCGTATCGCAGGAGTAGATTTACCAAAGGAAAAAAGAGTAGAAATAGGACTTACTTATATTTATGGTATAGGCGTATCAAGTTCTAAAAAAATTCTAGGAAAAGCTGGAATCAATCCAGATACTAGAATAAAAGACTTAACAGATGACCAAGTAAATAGTATTAGAAAAGTTATTGACGAATCTTATACTGTTGAAGGTGATTTAAGAAGAGAAGTTGCTCTTAACATTAAAAGATTAACTGAAATAGGATGTTACAGAGGTTTAAGACATAGAAGAGGACTTCCAGTTAGAGGGCAAAGAACAAAAACAAATGCTAGAACTAGAAAAGGTCCTAGAAAGCTTGTTAGTAAAAGCAAAAAATAGAAGTCGGTTAAAATAGATTACAATCGGCGCTTGCACATTTTTAAAATTAATTCCAAACCTTGACGTGCCAAAGTACGACTTTGTCTTGTAATTAATTTCAAAAATGAACAATATACCAATTCTAATCAATTTTAAAGATTTTAATTAAAAAGGAAAGTTTTATTTATAAAAAAGAATTCTTGAATAGAGGAGGAAAAAAGCAAAATGGCTAAAAATGTAACAACAAAAAAAGTAGCTAGAAGAAATAGAAAAAACATTGAAAAAGGTCAAGCTCATATTCATTCTAGTTTTAATAATACAATAGTTACAATTACAGATACACAAGGAAACGCAATTTCATGGGGAAGTGCTGGAGAACTAGGTTTTAAAGGTTCTAGAAAAAGCACACCATATGCAGCAGGTCAAGTAGCAGAAACAGCAGCTAAAGCTGCTATGGAGCATGGCTTAAAATCTGTTGAGGTATTTGTAAAAGGACCAGGTTCTGGTAGAGAAGCTGCTATTCGTGCGCTTCAAACAGCAGGTCTTGAATTAAGTAGTATTAAAGACG
>JAAWEC010000143.1 GCA_022794095.1 Clostridia bacterium | reverse complement strand
TTCTAATAATTTTTTATATCTTTCTTCATGTTCTTTTTCTATTTTTGCAACTTCTTCAAAAAGAAATGCGATTTTATCAAATCCCTCTTCTTTTGCTTCTTTTGCCATTCTGTCATACATATCTGTCCATTCATAATTTTCTCCCTCTGCTGCTGCTTTTAGGTTTTCAGCTGTTGTTTTTATTTCTCCACCTTGTAATAACTTAAACCATATTTTTGCATGTTCTTTTTCATTATCTGCTGTTTCTTGGAATATTGCTGCAATTTGCTCATATCCCTCTTTTTTAGCTTTACTTGCAAAATATGTGTATTTGTTTCTTGCTTGTGATTCTCCTGCAAATGCCTCCATTAAATTTTGTTCTGTTTTACTTCCTTTTAATTCCATCTTTCTCTTCCTCCCTATTTTATTATTTATAATTCTTGGCTATTTTATACAATTTTTAATATATTTGTCAAGTAACAATGTTCTTTTTTACACATATTATAATAAAAAGTTAAATATGGAGGTTTATTTATATGTCAAATAATTATAAAGTTGCCATTGTTGGAGCAAGTGGATTAGTTGGAAGAACCGTTTTACGAGTATTAGAAGAAAAATCATTTCCACATGTCACTTATACTCTATTTTCTTCTTACAAATCTGCTGGTTCTAAAATCCGTTTTTTAAACCAAGACTATGTGCTTTGTGAACTAAATGAAAACTCATTTGACAATCATTTTGATTATGCCATTTTTTGTGCTGGTGGCACAGTTTCAAAAAATTATGCACCAATTGCTACTTCTAAAGGATGTATTGTAATTGACAATAGTAGTTATTTTAGAATGAATCCTGATGTTCCTTTAGTTGTTCCTGAAGCTAATGCAGAGGATATATCATGTAATAATGGAATTATTGCTAATCCCAATTGCTCAACAATTCAAGCTATTTTGCCTTTAAAAGCACTTGATAAAAAATACCACATTAAAAGAATTGTATATTCTACTTATCAAGCTGTATCTGGAGCTGGTAGATTTGGAATTGAAGATTTAGAAAACAAATCAGATGAAAACAATCTAAAGAAATTCCCATATTCAATTCATAATAATTGCATTCCACACATAGATATTTTCTTAGAAAATGGCTACACAAAAGAAGAATATAAAATGATTGAAGAAACTAGAAAAATACTACATAATCCCAATTTACCTATCACTGCAACTGCTGTGCGTGTTCCTGTTGTCAACTGCCACCGGTGAATCTATAAATGTTGAATTAGAAAAAGACTTTGATATTTACGATGTAAGGTTGTTACTTGAAAATTCTTCAGGAATCACTGTTGTTGACAATCCAGAAAAAAACTTCTATCCATTAGCAAGCAAAGCAAATGGAAATGATGACGTTTTTGTTGGAAGATTAAGAAGGGATTTTAGTGTAGAAAATGGTCTGAATTTGTGGGTTGTTGCCGATAATTTAAGAAAAGGAGCAGCAACAAATGCAATTCAAATTTTAGAATATTTATTAAATAATTCTTAAAATTCTTCGTAAAATTTGCAATATATATTATTTTCATGCTATAATTAAAATTGAAGTACATATGAAAATAAGAAGGGATACCAAATGAAACAATATATTAAAGAATTATCAAATAATGATGAAGAATTTCAACAAATTATTGAAGAATTAATCAATAATGAAACTGTGCAACAAATGAAAAACTTTAGGCAACACTATGAAACAAGTTGTTTTGACCATTGTTATACTGCTGCCTACTACTGTTTTCTTATATGCAAGAAATATCATCTGGACTATATATCTGCCACACGTGCTGCAATGCTCCATGACCTATTTTTATATGATTGGCGTGTTAGGCAACCTGATAGAAAAGGTTTTCATGCTTTTACACACGGAAAAAAAGCCTGTGAAAATGCTTGCCAACTATTCAATTTAAACGAAAAAGAAAAAGATATTATAATAAAACATATGTGGCCAGTTACAATTGAACCACCAAAATCATTAGAAGGACTTGTCTTAACTCTAGTAGACAAATACTGTGCCATGTCTGAAACATTTGATGTATTTAAATCTCACCTATTTATGAAACAATCTTTCCGTTATGCATATATATTCTTAACATTAATTATGATTAGACTTTAAATCATTTTTGAGGTTATAGGAAAAATCAAAGATTTCCCCTATAACCTCAACATATTCTACACAAATTTGCTTTAGCAAATTTGGCAGGCGAATAAAGACGTGACATGAAAAGTTATCTAATTAGGAGCAATTGGAATACACTTCCATTTGCTCCTCATTTAGCATTTTCTCCTGTCCAACGTATCATTTTTATATCCTTATATTTTGTAAGAACTGTTCTGTATTTATCATATTCTTCTTCCCATAATGCATCTGGTACATTATCAAAAGCATTAAATATTTTTTCTGCTTCAGCCAAGTAAATTAATTGTTCTTGTGGTGACATATTTTCATATTGCCTTGCAAATTTATATAATTTATCTAGCATTTGGTTTGCCTCAATAAAAGTCCAAAAATCTTTTACTTTCATTCCAAATAACTTTATTTGTAATATAGCATAAGCCACCAAAGCAAATATTGCAAATATTAATAAATATATGACTACCAATATTGTCATTTCCATTACACCTCTTTTGTTTTCCTTTTGTATTACTTTTAAATTATAACATGCTTATATTTTTTTTGCAATAACTTGTTTTATTTCTATTTTTTGTGTTATAATCATAAGAATGTAATATCGTGTTGTGTCGTGTTGGGGACGTTTCTTTTGGGACATTTTTATGTTAATTTAATTTGCTTTTTCTATTATTATATATTAATTTTAAATAATGCGTAAGCGACCAAACGAACGAAGTGAGTGCGATTGGAGCAAGCTACCAAAGAAAAAATTGTTTTTGATTTTAAAATTAATACTATTTATTACAATTTTTTCTTTTCAGTAGTTGCGACACACAAATTATTTAAAATTAATATATAATAATAGATTTAATAAAAAAACAGCCTTAAGTTACATAAAAATGTCCCAAAAGAAACGTCCCCAACACGACACAACACGACATGGCAAGAAAGGATTGAGTATTTATGGAAGATAAATTTGTTATTACTAAAAAAGCTGGAATTTATGGGATTATTGGGAATATATTTTTATTAATTATTAAAGCCATTGTTGGTTTTATAAGTCATAGTCAAGCTATGATAGCTGACAGCTTTAATAGTGCTGGTGATATTTTTGCATCTTTAATGACTTTTATTGGTAATAAAATTGCAAGTGTTCCAAATGATGAAGATCACAATCTAGGACATGGAAAGGCTGAATACCTTTTTTCTATGTTTATTAGTATATCAATGATTTTCGTTTCATCTAAACTTCTATATGATTCAGGTGCTACTTTAATTTCAGGTAGCAAATTGCAGTTTTCATGGTTTTTAGTAATGGTATGTATTATAACTATTATTACTAAATTAGGGCTTTTTCTATATACAAAAAAAGCCTATCAAAGGCATCATAATATATTATTAGAAGCCAATATGAAAGACCATAAAAATGATTGTATTGTTACAAGTTTTACTTTAATTTCTTGTTTACTTACTTTAGCAAATATATATTGGTTTGATAGTATTGTTGGTATTGGTATTTCTATTTGGATTTGTTATACTGGTGTTACTATTTTTGTTGAAAGTTATAATGTTTTAATGGATATTAGTGTAGATGATAAAACAAAAGATTTAATTTTAGACATTATTCATGCATATCCAGAAATTAAAGAAGTAGAAGACATTACCTCTACTCCTGTTGGTGATAAATATTTAGTTTTTTTAACGATTTGCTTAGATGGCAATATGTCTACATTTGAAAGCCACGAATTAGCTGATAATCTTGAAAAAAATATTAATGGTTTAGATAAAATTTATAAAACTGTTGTACATGTAAATCCAATTTAAGCAAGTTAAACTTGATTTAAAATTCATTTTGGGCATATCTGGGCCTGTCCCAATTATGCCCAAAACTTATGCATTTGCTATTAAATCATACTCTCCACTAACCTTTGCCACTTTGCACTTAATAAACTTTCCAATAAGATTTTTTTGATTTTCATTTTTGATATATACCAAACCATCTATTTCTGGTGCATCTTGCATAGTTCTTCCTATATAATATTTTCCATCAAAAGATATATGTTCTACTAAAACTTCATATTGTTTATTAATTTTACTCTCCAAATTCCTTTTTGATATTTCCTTTTGTAATTGCATAATTTTATTGTATCTTGCTTTTTTTGTATTTCCATGAATTTGATTTGTAAGCCTTGCTGCAGGTGTTCCATCTTCTTTTGAATATGTAAAAGCTCCTAATTTATCAAATTTTGTTTGTTTTACAAATTCTAATAATTCTTCAAATTGGTCTTTTGTTTCACCTGGGAAACCTACAATTAAGCTAGTACGTATAATAACGTCTGGAATTTTTTGTCTTATTTTATTAATTAAATTTTCTATTTGTTTTTTTGATGTTCTTCTATTCATTTTTTTCAAGATTTCATTATTAATATGTTGAATTGGTATGTCAAAGTATTTTGCAATTTTTTTATTATTTGCAACAACTTCAATTAATTGGTCTGTAATTCCCTCTGCATAGCTATATAAAAAACGTATCCATTTTATTCCTTGTATTTTGCTTATTTCTTCTAATAGCTCATCTAGTTTACTTTCCCCATATATATCAATTCCATATTTGGTTGTATCTTGTGCAATTATTATTAATTCTTGTATTCCCTGTTTTGCTAAATTTTTAGCCTCTTCCAATATATCCTCTTTTTTTCTACTTACAAATGGGCCTCTAATGTAAGGGATTGCACAATATGTACATTTGTTACTACACCCTTCACCAATTTTTAAATATGCAAAATTTTCACCTGTTGTAATTGTTCTGTTTAAAAATTGCTCTTGTGTTAACATTGGCATTTTAGGAATATCTAATATTTTTTTGCTTTGTTTAGTAATAATTTTTTCTTGTAACTCCCCATTAATTAGATTTTCTATTTTATCCCACAATTTATCATATTCTTGTATTTTTATAAATAAATCAACCTCTGGTAATGCTTTTATTAATTCTTCATAATATCTTTGCACTAAACATCCCATAACAATTAAATATTTGCAATTGCTTTTTTTGTATTCTGCCATTTCTAAAATTGTATTAATTGCTTCTTCTTTAGCAGTATCAATAAATCCACAGGTATTTATAACAATAATATCTGCCTTTGTTTGATTATTTACAACCTCAAATTTGTTTTTCTTAAATATTCCAATTGTTGCTTCTGTATCAATTAAATTTTTGCTACATCCTAAATGCACAAACCCTACTTTCATTACAAACCTCACTTTTTACTTACCTTTGTATTAAAGTATAAGATTTTTAGTCTTTATGGCTACAAATATGTTTTCTCGTTAATTCCATTAAATCTAATTTTGTAAATCCTTCTACTTGTGTTTTACTTCTATCTTTTTTTAATTCATCTTTTAAAAGTCTTTCTATTTTATCTTTATTATCTTTATTTTTCATATCAATATAATCAATAATAATAATTCCACCTATGTCTCTTAATTTTAGCTGTTTTACAATTTCAATTGTTGCTTCTTGATTTACTCGATAAACTGTTTGTTCTAAATTTTGGTTTCCTGTATATTTGCCAGTATTTACATCAATTGCTGTTAATGCCTCTGTTTTGTCAATTGTAATAAAACCTCCACATTTTAACCAAATTTTTCTATTTTGTATTTTTTCAATTTGTTTTTCTAGTTCATAAATATCTAATATATTTTCTTGTTCTTTAATTTCTATTTTTAAATTACTATATTCTTTATTTTCATTTTTAAAATCTTCTAGTTCTTTTAAAGTTTTAACATCATTTACAATAATTTGTAAATTATTATTATCTTCTGTAAAATCTATTAACATTTTTTCTACTATATTTTCACTTCTATACAACAGTTTTGGTTCATTCAATTCTGAACTAATACTAGTTTGTAGAATATTATTCCATTTCTTCTCTACTTTTTTAATATCTTCAATAATTTCCTTTTCTTTATTTTGTGCTGATGTTCTAATAATTGCTCCATTTCCCTCACTTAAATTATCTTTTACTATTTTTATTAACCTTTTTTGCTCTTTTTCATCTTCAATTTTTTGTGAAATTGTAATAATATCTGTATTAGGAAGTAATGCTATATATTTACTTGGTAAATTAATATGTGTAGATACTCTTGCTCCTTTTTTTTCATTGCTATCTTTTTTTACTTGTACTAATAATTTTTGATTTGGCTTTACTTCTTTTTTTATTTCAATATCTTCTTTTATTTTTTCCTTTGTTTCATCTACTTTAGGTAAAATATCTTTTAAATGTATAAAACTATTTTTTTCTGTCCCAATATCAACAAAAGCTGATTGCATACCAGCTATTACATCTTTTACAATACCTATGTATATATTTCCTTCCCTTCTTTTAAATTCCTTATCTTCTTCATAATATTCTATTAATTTTCCGTTTTCAATTAATGCTATTTGTTTACCATTTTTGTTAGTTTGTATTATTATTTCTATCATTTTTAGTCCTTTCCATTACTTTTGTACTGTTCTTATAACATCAGTAATTAATTAAATTTATTCATAGCTATGTCTATACCATTTTTTAAAATTTCAATTACTGCTTCTTTTGCTAATTCTATACCTTTTTCTAATTTTTCTTTATCTTCATCTGAAATAGCACCTATTACATATTCTATTAAATCTTCTTTTTTTTCTGGCATTCCTATTCCAACTCTTACTCTTTTGAAGTTTTGTACGTTTAACTCATGTATAACAGATTTCATTCCATTGTGTGTTCCTGCTCCTCCTGATTTTCTTAGCCTAATTAATCCTGGTTCTAGGTCAATATCATCATATATAACAATTAATTGTGTTGGTTCTAATTTATAAAAATTAAGAATTTCTTGGACACTTTTTCCACTTAGGTTCATAAATGTTTGGGGTTTTAATAAAATGACTTTTTCACCTTCTATATTTCCCATTCCATATAATCCTTGAAATTTCTTTTTTGTTACTTCTATTTCATATTGTTTTGCAATTTTATTGATGACATTAAATCCCATATTGTGCCTTGTTTTTGCGTAATCTTCTTCAGGATTTCCTAAACCTACTATGATATACATTTTGTTTTTCCTACTTTCTTTTGATTTTGAGCTATTATCTATTTTAAACTGTTTTTAGCTTTTTTTCAAGTTTTTCTGTAAATTTTTCTGAATGTGTTTTTGTTCGCCTGCCAAATTTGCTTTAGTAAATTTGTGTAGAATGTGTTTTTGTTGTATAGGTAAAATCTTTTATTTTCCTATACAACAAAAAAGCACCTAAAGTGCTTTTTGTTTTTACCTTTATCAATTATTCTGCTGATTCCTCTGTTTCTGGAGCTTCATAAGCTTCTAAAATAGCTTTTTGAATTTTCTCTCTAGTTTCAGCATTGATTGGATGAGCTATATCTTTGAATTCTCCGTTTGGAGTTTTTCTACT
>JAAWEC010000142.1 GCA_022794095.1 Clostridia bacterium | reverse complement strand
GAAATTTTACTGCGTTTTTGTTTTATTAAATAAAAAATAAGATTACCACACTGCAACGGTTTCGTTTACTTTCTCACAAGCAAGACTTGTTCAAAAGTAATATCAACCTAACAAGTTCCAATAAAATGAAAGCCAATGTTCTAATAAATAAAAGGAACTTGTACAAATAAGATAAACTTATTTAGCAGTGTTAGTGTAGAACAATGTCAAAATGTAGATATAAAAATATAATTTTTATTAGCAAGTAAAAGAATTTATAAAACAGTTACTAGATTAAAAAAGAAAAATACAATACCACACTGCTACGGTTTTGCTTGCATTTTCACAAGTAAAACTTGTTCAAAAGCAATCTCAACCTAGCAAGTTCCAAAAAAACAAAAGCCAATGTTAAAATATACAAAAGGAACTTGCACAAATAAGTTTATCTTATTTGTACAAGTCATTCAATGCCATATTTTTAGAGTATTACAACAGAAAAATAAGTGAAGGAAAAACAAAACATCAAGCCATTATTTGCGTTATGCGAAGAATAATCAACATACTTTATACAATGTTAAAAAATAATGTTGACTATATTCACCCACAAGAATTATCAAATCAATGTACTAAAAACTATTTAGAAAATAAAGCAAAAGAAGAAGAAAAACAAAAAAAGAAACAGTCAAAAAACAAGAAAAAGACTTTACTATACCAATAAAAAAAGTATATAATAGTATCAATAATCTAGTTAAAATAAGAAGCTAGAGTTATAATTCAAGAAAATGTCCGAAAGGAAACGTCCCCAATGCGACATTTCACATGGACAAAAGGAGAATGATATGTCAGATTTTGTGCATTTACATATACATAGTGAATATAGCTTGCTAGATGGAGCAAATAGAATTAAAGATTTACCAGTAAGAGCCAAAGAGCTAGGAATGGACGCCATAGCAATTACAGACCATGGTGTTATGTATGGAGCAATTGACTTTTATAAAGCTTGCAAAAAAGAAGGAGTTAAGCCAATTATTGGATGTGAAGTATATGTTGCACCAAGAAGTAGATTTGACAAAGAACCCAATGTGGATAATCATTATAATCATCTAATTTTATTAGCCAAGAACCAGCAAGGCTACCAAAATTTAAGCAAGTTAGTTTCAATTGGTTTTGTTGATGGATATTATTATAAACCACGTATTGACTTAGAGGTACTAGAAAAATATCATGAAGGACTAATCTGTTTAAGTGCATGTCTAGCAGGTTCAGTAAACCAAGCCTTACTAAATGGAGATGACCCAAAAGCAGAAGAAATTGCTCTTTGGCATAAAAAAGTTTTTGGAAAAGATTATTATATTGAAATTCAAAATAATGGAATACAAGAGCAAGTTTTAGCAAATCAAAAATTAGTGGCTTTAGCTAGAAAATTAGACATTCCGTTAGTTGCAACTAATGATGCCCATTACTTAAAAAAAGAAGATGCCTATAATCATGAGGTTTTATTGTGCATTCAAACAGGCAAAAGAATGAGTGATGTGGATAGAATGAGGTTTGAAACAGATGAATTATATGTAAAGTCACCTGAAGAAATGACAGAATATTTTAATGCTTTTCCAGATGCAATTGAAAATACAGTAAAAATAGCTGAAGAATGTAATGTGGAATTTGAATTTGGTAATACTATTTTGCCAAATTATGATGTACCTAAGGAATTTGAAACACATTATGATTATTTCAAAAAATTATGTGATGATGGAATAAAAAAAAGATATGGAGAAAATCCATCACAAGAAATATTAGATAGGGCAGAATATGAATTAGGTGTTATAAAGAAAATGGGATATGTAGATTATTTCCTAATTGTATGGGATTTTATTCATTATGCCAAAACACATAATATATCAGTAGGCCCAGGACGTGGTTCTGGAGCAGGTTCGATTATTGCATATAGTATAGAAATTACAGATATTGACCCTATGAAATATGGACTTCTTTTTGAGAGATTTTTAAATCCAGAAAGAATTAGTATGCCTGACTTTGATGTTGATTTTTGTTATGAACATAGGCAAGATGTAATTGACTATGTATCTAAAAAATATGGACATGATCATGTATCACAAATAATTACATTTGGTACAATGGCAGCGAAAATGGTTATAAGAGATGTAGCAAGAGTGTTAGATGTACCATATGCAGAAGCAGATAGTTTAGCTAAAATGATACCAAATGAATTGCATATTACTATTGGAAAAGCTTTAGAGCAAAACATAGAACTAAAACAAAGATATGAGACAGATGAAACTGTTAAAAAAGTATTAGACATTGCTATGGGATTAGAGGGAATGCCAAGGCAGGCATCTACACATGCATGTCGGAGTAGTTATTACTAAAGAGCCAGTAGACACTTATGTTCCATTATATGTTCGTGATGGACAAATTTCGACACAATATATAATGACAACCCTAGAAGAACTAGGATTATTAAAAATGGACTTTTTAGGATTAAGAACATTAACGGTTATACAAGATACAATAGAATTAGTAAAAGAAAATAGAGGAATTGATGTAGAATTTGACAAAGACATGGCAGACCCAAAAGTATATAAATTATGGCAAGAGGGAAAATCTTGTGGAATTTTCCAATTTGAATCACAAGGAATGACAAACTTTATGAAAGAGTTAAAGCCAGACTGTTTGGAAGATTTAATTGCAGGGGTATCACTTTATAGACCAGGACCAATGGACCAAATACCAAGATATGTTAAGGGAAAACTAAATCCAGGGCATAATGAATATACACATCCAAGCTTAGAGCCAATTTTAAATG
>JAAWEC010000141.1 GCA_022794095.1 Clostridia bacterium | reverse complement strand
TTCTTCAAATACTGGTACATGATAAGAATTTGTAATATAATCTTTATCTGTTATTCCATCTATAACTCCAAATCTTTCTTTTAGGCATTTTGCAAATTTATATGTTGTTGCTTCAATTGGAGTTCCATAAACACTGTAATCCATGTTTTCTGCTACTTTCCACTCTTTACATTTATCATTTAATTTTTGCATTACTCTTGTTGCAAATTCTTTTCCATTTCCATTGTCTGTATGGCTATGACCTGTCATGTATTTAACACATTCATATAATCCTGCATATCCAAGAGAAATTGTTGAATATCCATCATGTAATAATTTATGTATGCTTTCGCCTTTTTCTAATCTTGCTAATGCTCCATGTTGCCATAAAATTGGGGCAATATCACTTGTTGCTTTAGCTAATCTTTCATGTCTTAATTGTAATGCTTTATGACATAATTCTAGTCTTTCTTCATAAACTTTCCAGAATAATTCTTCATCTTGACCTGATGTTAATGCAACATCAACTAAATTAATTGTTACTACACCTTGATTAAATCTTCCATAATATTTAGATTCGCCCTCTTTGTAGTTTTTAGCTTTTGATGGATTTCCTTCAGTTGTCCATGGTGTTAAGAAAGAACGACATCCCATACATGGGTAACAATTTCCATTGCCATCTTTGTCAATTTTATTTTGTTTCATAATTTTTTCTGATATATAATCAGGTACCATTCTTTTTGCTGTACATTTTGCAGCAAGTTCTGTTAAATACCAGTATTTGCTTTCTTCTTTGATGTTGTCTTCTTCTAATACATAAAGTAATTTTGGGAAAGCTGGTGTTACATAAACACCTTTTTCATTTTTAAACCCTAATATTCTTTGGTTTAAAAATTCTTCTATAATCATTGCTAGTTCTTTTTTATATTCTTCTGTTTCTCCTAAATACATACAAACTGATAAAAATGGTGCTTGTCCGTTTGTGTTTGTCATACTGTTTACCTGATAATTGAATGTTTGTACGCCATCTGCTATTTCTTTTTTAGTATCTTGTGTTGCATATTCTTGACAAATCTTTTCGTCTAATCCTCTTTCTCTATATTTTTGTACATATTTGTTAAAACTATCTCTTACAAATGGAGCTAGATGGCTTAAAGTAACTGTTGCTCCACCATAACTAGATGATGTAACTGCTAAGATGATTTGTGTTGCAATTGTTGCTGCTGTTATAAATCTATGTGGTTTTTCTATCATAACACCATTTATAATTGTTCCATTTTGTAACATATCTTCCAAATTTATTAGTTCACAATTGTGTAAAGCATTTTGTGCAAAATAGTCTGCATCATGAAAATGAATAATTCCTGCATCATGTGCTTTTACAATATCTTCTGGTAATAAAAATCTTCTTGTAATATCTGTACTTGTAATTCCTGCTAAGTAGTCTCTTTGTGTTGTTACTACTTTTGCATTTTTATTAGAATTTTCATTGTTCCAATATTCGCTTTCACCCTCAATTAATTCTTTTATTGATTGGTCTGTTGTATTAGCTTTTCTAACTAATTCCCTTGTATAACGATATGTAATGTATTTTTTAGCTAATGCATATTTGTCTAATTCCATTAATTTTTCTTCTATTATATCTTGAATATCTTCTACTAGAATTCTTGGTTTATTTAGGTCTTCTATATATTCTATAATTTCTTTTATTTCTTCTTTAGAGGCTTTATCTTTTTTACTTACCTCATTATTTGCTTTTTGAATTGCAGTTTTTATTTTTTGTGGGTCATAACTTACTATTGTTCCATCTCTTTTTACTATTTTCATTTCATTTTCCCCTTTCACAATTAGCTTTTGTTTTGATATTTGATATTGGAATTATATCACAAAAAATAAAAGTTTTTGTTGCAATTGCAACAAAATTGGAGCAAAGTTTTTCAAACCTTACTCCAACAAGGAAAACTATTTTTATTTCATTTATATTACAATTGTGTTACAAAATCATTTTGTATTATCTTACATATTAAATCTGCTGATTTCTCTACTCCAAGTAAGTCACTATTAATACAAATATCATAATTATCATAATTATTCCAATCTTTTTCTGTATAATGTTTGTAATGATTTGCTCTTAATTTATCAATTCTTTTTATTTCTTTTTCTGCTTTTGATTTATCTAATCCATAAATTTCAGTTGATCTTTTTATTTTATTATCCATATTACTATAAACAAAAACTTTAATTACATTTTCTCTGTCTTTTAAAATAAAATCTGCACATCTTCCAATAATAACACAAGATTCTTTATCTGCTACTTGTTTAATCATTTTTGATTCTTCAATAAATAATTCATCTGCATTATTTAGACCAACATAATAGCCATTATTAAAGCTTTCTAAAACATTTCTTTTTTGCTCATTATTTTCAATATATTCTTCAGAAAGACCTGTCGTTTTAGCTAGTTTTTCGATAAAATCTTTGTCATAAAACTTAATTCCCAATTTATCTGCTATTAATCTGCCTATATATCTTCCACCTGAACCATATTCTCTTGAAATAGTAATAACCACTTGTTTGTCTAATTTATTATCTGTACTTGTGTCATCTTTTAATGCTTCACTTGCCTTTTTGTTTGGTTTCTTTAAATTTTTTAATTCTAATATTAATAAAATTCCTGCAATTACAAATGCCAATCCATCTGCTACTGGTCCACTGTATAAGACTCCAATAACTCCAAACATTTCGCCTAAAATAATCATAGCTGGAATTAGGAATAATATTTGCCTAGATAGTGATAAAATTGCACTTTTTATGCTTTTTCCAATGGCTTGGAAGAATATTCCTGATGGAATTTGTATTCCATTACAAATGCATAGTAATAGGTATGTTCTAAAAGCTAAACAAGCAAATTCCATATAATTTTCGTCTCCACTACCAAAAATGGCAATCAGTTTATCTGGTATAGTTTGGAATAAAATAAATGCAATTCCACTTGTTGCAACACTTAAAAGCAATACCATTTTTAAAGCTTTTTTTACTCTATCAAATTTTCTTGCTCCATAGTTATAACCAAAAATTGGTTGACTTCCAGCAGCAATACCAATTACAATACTATTTAATATTTGACTAATTTTCATTACAATACCAAATACAGTTATTGGTATTTCTGGCCCAAATTTAGATTCTGCACCATATTTCCCTAATAAATTATTTTCAAATGCCATAACAACAACAAAACTCATTTGTGTAATAAAACTACTAATTCCTAAAGCTGATACTTTTTTTGCTATATTAAATTTTAATTTCAAGGCTCCTTTATTTAACTTGATGGATTTAAATTTTTTGATATACCATACATTTAAAATAAAAGTAATGAATTGACTAAATATTGTTGCAATTGCTGCTCCTTCAACACCTTTATGAAATACAAAAATAAAAATAGGGTCTAAAATAGTATTTAACACAGCTCCTAAAACCATTGATGTCATAGCATATTTTGGACTTCCATCTGCTCTGATCACAGAATTTAAACTTGAACCTATCATCATAAATGGAAATCCTATCGCAATAATTTTTCCATAACTTAATGCGTAATCTCTTAAATTATCTGTACAACCAAATAGATTTAATAATTGTGGTAGAAAAACTAATGTGATAATACAAAACAAAACTGAAATAATAACACTTAATAAAATTCCGTTTCCTACACCTCTTGCTGCTTCATCTTTTTTCTTTTCACCTAATTTTAAACTTAAATAACTAGATGACCCATCTCCTAACATTAATGCAAATGCAAGACCTGTTATTGTTAAAGGAAATATAATATTTGTTGCACCATTTCCTAAATATCCAACTCCCTGTCCGTATAAATATTTGGTCTACAATGTTATAGAGTGAGTTTACAAGTAGTGATATGATACATGGAATTGAAAATTTTCTAATTAGTTTTCCTATTTTCTCTGTTCCTAGTACATTTTCTTCTTTTTCCAATTTTAATTCCTCCTTTTTTCTTTAATTTGAGACAAGAGGGACAGGTCTAAAATGTTTCATATTATTATGATACATTTGAGACCTGTCCCTACTGTCTCAAAAAGTGTGCATTACTTATAATACCACTATTTGTAAGATATGTCAAGCACCTCTGTTACATTTTTCAAAGTCTTGATGATTTTTATTGTTGTAGATATTAGAAGCTATACATATAGTTCTTATATCTATATTATTATCTTTTAATTCTTTTTCTATTTCTTTCCATTCTCTTTTAGCTATTGTATTTTCATCGTTAGAATCTTTTGGTTTTTTACAAATTTTAGCAGTCTGTATTATATCATTTATAGCTTTATCTTCCACATTATTTAATTCAGTTATTTTTTGAATATAGAACAATAATATTGTTTCTTTACTATCTATTTCAATCCCACGTTTATGATACTCTTCTGTAATTTGTTCCACAAATCTAATTACTTCTTTGTCATAATTATATGTATCAATATTATTACATTTACTTTTTAATATTTTAATTAAATTTGTTCTTTCTATCCCTAAATAATTCATGATGGCATATTGAATTTCATCAGCACTATTTCCATTTTTCGACAATGTTTTAATTGCACTTATTACTTTTTCTGAAAATTCATTTTCTTCAGAAGTAATATTTTCAATTGCATTATTTTCAACTTGATATATATCTTGTGTTTGCTTTTCTTTGTAATAATATCTTATACTTGTATTTTTACTTTGTAATTTAAAGTGTGAACATATTATATGTTTACACCATGTCCTCATTCTAACACCAATTCTTTTTATACATTCTTGAGTATTATAGTTAAAATTTCTTTCTAATTCACCACATTCTTCCATTGCTTTTAAAATAATCTCTTGAATTATATCTTCTTGCTCATAGTTATTTAATCTGTAAGTTTTAGCCAAATTTCTTGTAACTCCTGTTGCTAAAGCAAATAATCTATCTGAAAACTCATAAATAAATTCTTGTGTTAATGGTATCTTTTTTGTACCAAACCATATTCCATTATTAACTCTAAAACTTTTTTCTGTTTCATTATAAAATTGAAAATTATATTTTAATACAACATAATTTAAAAAATCTTTTTCAGACATCTCGTATTCTTCGCATAATTTATCAATTTCTTCTTTGCCAAAAAATCTACATGTTTCATTTTCAAATCTTTTTCTTATTTCAATACCTTTTTGTTTTGCTACTGGGTCTTTGATTGTTGATTTAGCTTTATAATATTTAATAAAATTCAACTTAAATCCTAAAATTTGCTCACAAAAGAAAAACTCGTCCATTTTACCACCATATTGTTTATGAATTATTTTAAATTGCTCATAGTTTATTTCTTTACCTTCTATTTTCTTAAAAAGTTCTCTTTTTTGTTGTATTTCTTTTTCTGTTATCTTTTCATTTTTAAGAATTCTTGTTCTTGCATTTTTTTTATACTTTATATTATTATAGTCGGTTTCTGATAGTCCTAGTATTACTCTTGCAAAATGTTTCTCTTCTAAATTAGTATCATATCGACTATATATTTCTAAAAACTGAATATAATCAATAAAGTCTTTTATATGTAAATTATTTTCTTCTATAATTTTATTTTTTACTTGTTCATATTCAGATTCATTTATTACTAATTTTGTAAAAATTGTTATTGTCTCATCTTTATTTTCTTTTATTATATAATATTTATTTTTTGGTATTTGCAATATTATTTCTGCAAAATCCTTTTCTCTTAAAATTTCTCCATATTGTTTATATATTTCACAAAACTTTTGATAATTAATCTTTTCTCTTATTTTTAAATTACCTTCTTTTAAAATTCTATTTATTAATTTCTCTACATATTCTTTTGATATAATTGTAGATGATAATATCCTTGATGTATTGTCACCATCTTCACTTTTTTCCGAAATCAATTTATATGGAATATCTAAAATATCCTCTGAAAATTGTTTTTCAGACATTCTTCCACCATATTTTTCATACATTTCTATAAATTGTTTATAGTTGATTGTATCTTTTATGTGCAATCTATAGTTTCTTAATATCTTTTTTGTTAATTCTTCTAATTCTTCTAAACTTAAAACTTCATTTTTTAATATAGTAGTATTTTGTCCTTTTTTCATATTAATAATATTTGTTTCTGGAATATCCAAAACACTTGTCGCAAACTGCCTTATAGATAAAATACCACCATATTGTTTATGCAATCTTTCTAATTCATTATATGTTATTGTATCTTCACTATGTAATTTTTCTTTTTCTATTACAGTATCTTTTAAATGTTTTATATCTTCTTTAGATAATTGTACCTTTTGAAAAATCCTAACAGAAGTATTTTTATAAAAATATTCTAATGGTACTCCAAAAATATCTTCTGCCAATTGTTTTTCTGTTACTCTTTCTTTATACTTACTAAATATTTGTTTAAAAATTTCAGAGTCAATAGACTCATCTATATGTAAATTGTATTGTTGTGAGATTTGTTTTCTTATTAAATCTATTTTATTATTGCTTAACAACTCTTCATTTTTAGTAAGTATTTTAGTAGTAGTTTCTCCACCTTTCTTTTTTAGTTTATATAATGATGCTCTATTAATTTCTAAAATTCTTTGTGCAAACTCTATTTGTCTTAACATTCCTCCATATTTTTGATACATATCTTCAAATTGTTTAATCGTAATTTCAGTATTTTCTTCTATATGATACTCTTTTTTTATTTTTTCTCTTATCTCTAATATTTTTGAATTACTTATATTAGTTCTAGTTAATATCTTTACTTTTTTATTTTTCTTTGATTTTGATTTTAGAGATGATAAAGTATTATTATTTATTTCTAATATTTCTGAAGCAAAGTTTTTTAAGTTATATACTGTTTCTATACTATTGTATAATTGTATTAGTTGTTCATAATTTATTTCATCACCAATATGCAAATTATATCTTTTTATTATTATTTGTCGTATATTTTCTTTGTATTCCTCATTTATTTTTTCCATAGTGAAAACAAATGTAGTTTTTTGCTTTTTATTATTTAATCCACTTGAAATTGAATATGGTATATCTAATACATATCTTGCAAATATTCTTTTTTCAAATTCAGTTCCATAGTCATTATATAATTCATCAAATTTATTAAGTGTAATCTCATCTCCCAAATATATATTTTTTTCTTGTTGTATCTTTTTTCTTATGTTTTGTATTTTACTTACAATGTTTTTTTCTCCTAAAATTAATATCATAACTGTACTCTCCTATCAGGATTTTATTTATATTTAATTAATTGAAACGAATTTATTCTAAAACAGTACTTTTTCTGATTTGTATTGTTTAATAATAATTTTTAACACAATTCCAATATATATTGCTGTTGACGCCAACATAAGAAAAATATTTGCATAATTTATTTCCCCACCTGCTACATCTATAAAAATAAGTGTATAATTTAAAAATGGCACAATAGACAAAATTTGAGTTGTCTTAATTCCCACCATAAAAGCAATCATACCCGGAAAGAAAGATATAAAGTTTAATGGAGTTAGAGCACTTTGTGCCTCTTTAAATGTTTTTGATTTACTTGCAACTGATATACATAGTCCACTAATAAAGAATGAATATGCAATAATTATTACAATAGCAATGCAAATTGTAGGTACATCATACATAATATTTATGCCCTCATAAATTGAAAACC
>JAAWEC010000140.1 GCA_022794095.1 Clostridia bacterium | reverse complement strand
CCACAATTACATTTATATTTTAATTCTAACCTATCATAAGTGGAATAACACAAATAACCTATATTTTCATCACACTTATCACAATACATCCAACCACCATAATTAGTTGCTAATCTTGTATTTACTAATTCTTTATTTTTTAATACTCTTGCCATAAATTTATTCTCCCTTCAAATTTAAATTTTTATTTTACTTACTCCAAGCCATTGTATATTCTATTTCATTTGTTTTTTTGTCTATTCTTTCATTTTTAATAACAAAATTATTTTTCTTATAAAAACTAATAGCATTTATATTTTTCTTATATACATTTAAAATTAGTGTATTTCTATTTTCCTTTACTTTGTTTAATAATTTTGTTCCTATACCTTTACATTGGTTCTTTGTATCAATAAAAATCCCCTCAATATGATTTTGGTTTAATCCTATAAATCCTACTATATTTTTTTCAATAACATAAACATATATTTCTGCATTTGGTAAAATTTCTTTTACATATTTATAATTATTTTCCCAATATTCTTTTTGAATAAATTGATGTGCTTTTATATTTTCATTTTTCCATATTTGCATTATATCATTTATATCATTATTTTCAAATTTTCTTATCATATATTCTCACAATCCTATTTTTCTAATTTTACAATTTTTGTTGATACTTTTTCTATAAAAGTTTCATCATGTTCTACAAAAATCAATGTTGGTCTATATTTCAAAATTGCCTCTTCTATTTGTATTCTTGATAATATATCTATATAGTTTAATGGTTCATCCCATATATAAATATTAGCCTTTTCAGATATACTCTTTGCAATTAAAACTTTCTTTTTCTGCCCTTCACTCATATCACAAATATCTGTATCAAAATCTATTTTTGAAAATCCCATTTTAGATAACATTGCTTTAAAAATACTTTCATCTATTTTATTATCCTTAACAAATGTTTTTAAATTTCCTGTTAAATTTTCTGTGCTTTGTGAAACATAAGATATTTTCAAATCATTTGCCATTTTAAATGTTCCATTATACTCTATTTCTTTTCCAATAATTAGTTTCAATATACTTGATTTTCCTATTCCATTTTTACCAATTATTGCAATTCTATCCCCATTATTTACTTCAAATGAAACATTTGAGAATATTACTTTTCCATCATATTTTATTTGTAAATTATTAGCTAATATTAACTGATTTTTTCTACTTTCTATTGGAATTATTTTTAAACTTTCATTTTTATCAACATTTTTTAGTAAATTGCTTTTTTCATCAATAGATTTATCAATTCTTTGTTCAATAACTTTTGATTTCTTCATCATCTTCGCAGATTTATGTCCTAAATATCCTCTATCTATTGATGTTTCTGAATTGTTTGTCTTATATTTTGATTTTTCAACTTCATTAGACCATTTTGCAGTATTTTTTGATGCGATTTCAAGCCTGTTTATATCTTTTTGTAATTTCTCATTTGCCATTTTTTCAAAGTTGTCTTGTCTATCTTTATTTTCTTTCCAAGATGAAAAGTTGCCTTGCTTAATTTCAATGTTAGTATTATTTATGGAAATTATATGATTTACAACTTTATCTAAAAAGTTTCTATCATGAGAAACTGTTATAAATCCTTTTTTCTTTTGTAAATAGTTAATTAAGTTGTTTCTAGTATCAACGTCTAAATGGTTTGTAGGTTCATCTATTAGTAAAAAGTTATTCCCTTTTAAAAATAAACTAATCAAAAGTATTTTTACTTGCTCTCCACCACTTAATATATTAAAATTTTTATAAAGAATTTCTGCATCTGCATCAATTAAGTTCAATTCTTTTATGATTTCCCAATCTTCAATATTTGGTGCAATATCATGTACAATATCTATTGACATTCTATCTTTATTTGTTATTTCAAAAGGAAAATAATCAACATCAACACTTTTTAAAATTGTTCCTGTATATTCAAATTTTCCTTGTAATAATTTTAAAAATGTGGTTTTTCCCTTACCGTTTCTACCAATTAAACCTAATTTCCAGTCAGTATCTATGTTAAATGATACATTTTCAAATATATTATTTGGACTTCCTTCATATCCAAAAGTTAAATTTTTAACACTAATTAATGACATTGTTCCTCCTAAATTTACTTATATTCATTTTGTATTTCTTTATTATTTTTTAGTACTTTGTTTAATTCGTTCATATCTTTTACTTATCTTGAAAATAATTTCATTATATTACTACCTCTTTAATTAATTTAAAATTCCATTTTCATATAAATTCTCAAATATAAGTTTATCTACTGGCGAAATTATATCCATATCTTTATAATTTAGCCATCTTATTTCTTGAATTTCTGAGCTTGGTTTTATTTCTCCTGTAAATTCTGCTGTATAGCAAGTCATTTTAACTAGTATTCCTTCTGCTTTTCCATGTGCCTCAGCTTTAAATGTCCCATAGTATTTTATTGTATCTTCTTTTATATCAATAGTTAATTCTTCTTTGCATTCTCTAATTAATGTCTGTTCATCTGTTTCATTTAGTTCTCTTTTGCCTCCTGGCAAATAATATGTATCTTTTCCTTTTGATAATG
>JAAWEC010000139.1 GCA_022794095.1 Clostridia bacterium | reverse complement strand
ACAGCACATGTTGCAATTATATCACTATTAATTTCTTTTATAAAGCAAAAATAATCTTTATTCAAATGCCTATCCAAAAATAATTTAGCATTATTTTGTAATATTATATCATCACAGTTATATTCTTCTTTCCCCTCTGCTTTTTGATGTTCAACTCTCAAAGTAGAAAGCTTATCTATATCCTCTAAATTTGCTTGTCTTATCATATTATTTCTATCTCCTATAATTCTAATCTAATTTTTTAAGTACAAAAGGCGACTTTTGCTCTAATACTGGAAATTCTTTTCTAAAAATTCTTAATTTTTCTATGTCTAAGTCTTGAACTATGATACCCTCTTCTTTATTTATATTAGCCAAAATTGTTCCATCGTAAGAAACTATTTGCGTATTTCCGCACCTTTCTCTTTCTGCTATTCCACCAGTTTGATTACAAGCACAAAAATATGCTTGGTTTTCTATTGCTCTTGCTCTTGTTAGTATTTCCCATGCAATTTTACCTGTTGTTTTTCTAAAGCTTGATGGTAAAAATATTACTTCTGCTCCATTTAAGGTAAGTGCTTTAAAATATTCTGGATACCTAATGTCAAAACATATTCCAATACCTATTTTTACTCCATCTATCTCAAAAATTCCTAATTTATTTCCTTTTAGTGTATCTCTTCCCTCATTTATTTTTAAGTCTTCTCTATCGACTGTGTACATATAAATCTTATCGTACCTATGTATTATTTCCCCATTTCTATCTATTACAAGTGATGTATTGGTTATATTATTTGTATTTTCAACTTTTAATGCTAAACTTCCTAAAATAATATTAACACGGTTCTTTTTAGCATATTCCTTAAAATAATTGATTATTGTTGAATTTATACTTTCTGCTCCTCTATCTTTTCCCCAATATAGAAATTTTTCTGATAAGCATATGATGTCTACTTCTTGCTTAATTGCTTCATCCATGAATTTAGTTGCCTTTTCTATATTTTCCTTTTTATTACCTCTTGAATCCATTTGTATTAATGCAACTCTCATAATTTTTCTTTTCCCTCACTTTTTATTATTTCTATTACTTTAGGTATTGTTTGTAAATTGCTTTTCTTTCCCATATGACCTATATTTGGTATCATAATTCCTGTTGCATCAATATTCTTTATATGTTTTTCTAATATTTCTCTAGGTACAATATGGTCAGTATCACTATAAATACCATATCTAGTTTTTACATTATTTCTAAAATTGTTTATTTCGTCTTGTGTAGGTGTTACACTTTTTACTGCTTCATATAAGTCTTCTCTTCCTTCCATTTTGTATATATCGCTAAATCCTGCCAGTCCTATATACAATTTTATATCAATATGATTTTCTCTTATGTACTTAATTATAAATGGATTTCCAGCTGAATGTGCAACTACAATTATTTCTCCTTTTAAATCTTCTTTTATTTTATCAAATTCTTTTTTCCATATGTTATATCTTAACCCCTCTCGTGGTGGTAAGTTTGGCATGATTACATTATACCCCATTTTCTCAAGTTCTTGTTTTTACCAATAAAATATTTGTGGTATTCCATTATAACCATGTATTAATAAAGCTTTTTTCATTTTTTCTAACATTCCTTTCTCTTAACTTACAAAGCTTAATTAAAAATATTACTATTTTCAATTTTTTTCAAACTTACTTATCTTTTATTGCCATTATATCAAAAGATTTAATAATTTTAAATATTTTTTGTAATTTGTTTTATAAAACTTGTATCTTCTATTTTATTAATCCCAAAACACTTCTTTCCTAAATCTTTTATAGATGCTCCACAATGATATAATTCATTATTATCGATTATAATAAATCTGTCATGAAATTGGTTTGTTCTACTTACTTTTAAAATGGGGTATTCTTGATTAAATTTTTGAACATCTAATTTTGAAATATTACTTTTGTTTGATGTTAAAATAACTACTTCTACATTTTTATTTTTCTTTGTCAACATCTCTAAAATGCTATAATCTATGTAATTATCAATGATTAAAATTTTGTTTTTAGCACTCCTTATAATTTGTATAATTAAATTATAAGCATCATAAATTTGTCCTTTAAAAAATATCTTTTGTTTTGTATTTTCCTCTTGCTGTAACTGGTTAAATACTTTGTTAAATTGTTTATCATGTTCTAATAATTTGTATTCTACCGTTGTTAGTCTTTCAAATATTTGACTATTTGAAGCAATGAATTTTCTCATTTCTACAAATGCATCCATTATACTTATACTTACTTGAACTGCAATGTTATTTTTTAATAATCCTGAAAGCATTGCTATTCCTTGTTCTGTAAATACATATGGCAAATATTTTCTATGTTGTCCTCTTCTATTTTTGTTTAAGGTCACAATTTGTGACCTTAAACATTTTACTTCTTGTTCATTTAATTGAAAACAGAACTTTTCAGGAAATCGTTCTATATTCCTTTTTACAGTTTGATTGATTTTTTTTGTTTCATAATGATATAACATTGCTACATCACTATCTAGCATGACTTGCTTTCCTCTTATTGTGTATATCATTCTTTTTATATCTTTATTTAAAATTTCAGTTTGAATTTCTAATTTTTTTATTTCATCTTCCATAAATTGTCACATCCTTGTTTTTAATTGTCTATATTTTAAAACGTTTGTTTGTATTTGTCAAGTCCTTTTTGTGAATTTTTCCAATTAAAAAAGAGGCATGAATCAATCATACCTCCATAGTTTTATTTTGTTATCCATTTTACCAAATCCAAATTTGCTGGTTCTAACAACATTTCATGTCTTGGCATAACTCTAAATGTATAACCATAGTTACCACCAGTTGTTAATTCTATTTTAGATGTAAAATAATATTTTTTACTATCATCATCTTGGTCTTGTAGTTTCATTGGTGTAATGCTAACATTTTCTACAACACCATTTTCCAGAATTTTTCCATAGTAAACTTCCACCGTAACATTTTCCACATTGATATTTGGTAATTGTACCTCACAAGCAACTTCAATATTGTTTCCTGCATCTATTGTAATATTATCTAAATTATTTACTTGTGTAATTTTAATATCTTTCCAATTTCCATATAAGTCTTTTTTCCATGAATTATATGCTGCTACATTATCAATATCACCATAATATTTCTTAGTTAAATTACAAAGTGGAATATACAAATTATTTGTGTAATCTACTAACATTCTAGCAGTACTATATCTACCACCTGTTGTGATAATAGAATTTTTCATCAATTCTAACCATTTTTTAGATATTTTATTTTTATCTTTTTCATAATATATAGGTATTATTTTTTCTTCCAATGTACGATACATACTTTCGCTATCTGCCATGTCTTGTGCTTCATAAGAATCATATTCAGCATTTGTTCCAATAGTCCATCCATTTGTTTGAGTATATCCTTCTGCCCACCAACCATCTAAAACACTAAAATTGATAACTCCATTTACAGATGCTTTTTGT
>JAAWEC010000138.1 GCA_022794095.1 Clostridia bacterium | reverse complement strand
TTATATCTCACCATACCCTTTTTCTATTATTGCTTCTTCTATATCATTTACTCTCTTCATGATAGATACCATCAATTTACTCAATATAATTTTCATATTTTTAGTGTTAAACTCAATTCCCTTAGCCAAACAAGCATCTTTTAAGGCGATACATTGCTCCTTTAATATTGGTAACATAGATAAAGAAATACATACCATTAATTCAATTTCTTCTGGGTTTACTTTGATAATTTTTAATGGCTTGCATAAAGTCTTTACTGTATGTGCTATCCCCCTTACAGTTGTTGTTTTTGAATATATATATGTTATGTTACAAACAAATAATAATTTAATTCCTATAAAAAATGCATATTCATAACTATCTAAAATACAATTAACAACAACAGTAAATAATATAAAAGGTATAATTTTTAATAAGTTTTGCAAAGCTCCTTTTATCTTTACCTTAAAAATGAGCATAGCTAAAATGTTTATAACTAATATTATCCATAATAGCAAACTATTACTAATAAAAAAGATAATACTTGCATATATAATAAAACTTAAAAATAAGATTATATTTTTCATTTTTTAATTATTTCCTTTAATTTGTTTGCTAGTTCTTGAACTGAGTAACTTTCTAAGTTTATTTCAATTCCATGTTTTTTTAATTCTTGTAATAATTCTATTTGCATTGGAACTTTTATATCATATTTTTCAAATAATTCTATTTTTTCTAATAATTCTTGCTTTTTAATTTCTTCTACAATTTTTCCATCTTCTAAAATTATTATTCTATCTGCTAAAAAGATTTCTTCTGCCATATTTGTGATATATATAATTGTATAATGTTCTTTTTTTAAATCTTCTACAATTTTATATATTTTTTCTTTTCCTTTGCTGTCTATCATAGTTGTTGGCTCATCAAATACAATATATTTAGGAAGCCTTGCAATTACCTCACTAATGACAATTCTTTGCTTTTGACCTAAAGATAATTCATACAAATCTTGTTCTATGTTTTCTTCCATTTTAACTTTTTTAAGTGATTGCTTGATTCTTTTTTCTATTTCTTCTTTTTTTAGGTCTTTTAGTGCAAAAGATAGTTCATCTTCTATTTTGTTAAAGATGATTTGATTTTCTGGGTTTTGGAATACAATTCCAATTTTTTTACGTATTTCATCTTTATTTTTTTTATCTGTCATATCTAAATTATCAAGCAAAATCTTTCCTGATTTTGGCTTAATAATTCCTGAAATCACTTTTCCTAAAGTGGATTTTCCAGAGCCATTTTTTCCCATTATAACAACTGTTTCTTGTTCTTTAATTTCTAAATTAATTTCTTTTAAAATTTTACTTTCTTTTTTATAGTGATAAGATACATTTTCTAATTTAATCATTTTCGCTCCTCAAATATTTGTTAAATGGTTTTCTTAAAACTTTTTCTAAGAAAAGTATTGTAACTACCTTTATAGGTATCATAATTAGTTCTTTTACAATTCTAGTCGCAATTAAAACCATAAATGCCTTTCCTGTTGTAATACTTATCCAAAGGGTATTTAGACCAATGTTTGCAATTACTGTAACTAATATACTTGCTAAAATAAGCCTTATTGTGAATTGTTTTTGTGTATATGTATTTTCATCTTTTTCATATAATAAAAATCCATAAATTAATGCTGCAACACCTGCTGTTATTGTATAGCCTATAAAAAATGAACCAAATGGGAACAAAGTTGCTCCTATTAAATCTCCGAAGTATGCTGATTGCAAGTGTCCATTTTGGACCAAGCCATATAGCACATAACATAGTTGGTACAAATGAAAATCCTATTGTTACAATTGGGGTTTTTATTGATAAAAACCTTGATAGTATAATTAACATTGCAAGTAATAAAGCTGATAGTATGATTTTTTTGTTTCTTGACATAGAAAATCTCTCCTTTTTATCATTTATTTTTCAAATTACTTCATTTTTTCTTTAATTCTAACTAAAATATTAAGTGCATCAATCGGTGTTAATTCATTTAAGTTTATTTTATCTACTTCATGTGCAATTTCAGCTAATTTATAGTTATATAAATCAAATTGACCATCAACTTGTTTCTTATCCTGCTTTTCTTGTTTTTTTCCTGTCAAAATATTTTTTCTTTCTAAAGAACGTAATATTTCATCTGCTTTTTGTGTAACAACTTTTGGAACTCCAGCTAAACGAGCTACATGAATACCATAACTCTCATCTGTTCCACCTCTTACAATTTTTCTTAAGAAAATGATGTCTTCACCTTTTTCCTTTACTGCAATTGAATAATTTTTTATACCCTCTAGCTTGTCTTCTAGTTCAGTTAATTCATGATAATGTGTTGCAAATAGTGTTTTTGCTCCACATTTTTCTTTGTCTGCTATGAATTCTGCAACTGCCCAAGCAATTGATAAACCGGTCATATGTGGAAGTTCCTCTTCCGATTTCATCTAAAATTACTAAACTATTATTTGTTGCTTCTTTTAATATAGTTGCAACTTCCATCATTTCTACCATAAAAGTACTTTGTCCCATGCTCAAATCATCTGATGCTCCAACCCTTGTAAATATTTTGTCTACTACACCTATTTGTGCATTTTGGGCTGGTACAAAGCTTCCTACTTGTGCCATTAAAGCTATTAAGGCAACTTGCCTCATATATGTAGATTTTCCTGCCATATTAGGACCTGTGATAATTGATACACGATTTTCTTGTTTGTCTAAATATGTGTCATTTTCTACAAAAGTTCCTGCTCCTAATATTTTTTCAATTACAGGATGTCTACCATTTTTTATATTGATTGTTCCAGATGAATTTACTTCTGGCATACAATAATTCATATCTTCTGCAACTTCTGCAAATGATGTTAATACATCTAAATTTGATATTACTTCACTTGTTTTTTGTAGCCTTTTGATATTTTTGGAAATTTCATCTCTGATTTTTACAAAAGCATCATATTCTAAACCTACTACTTTTTCTTCTGCACCTAATATTTGATTTTCCAAGTTCTTTAATTCTTCTGTTATATATCTTTCAGCATTTGCAAGTGTTTGTTTTCTAACAAATCTTTCTGGCACTTGACTTAAATAAGATTTTGTAACTTCTATGAAGTATCCAAAAACTTTGTTAAATCCTATTTTTAGGTTTTTAATCCCTGTTTTTTCTCTTTCCTCTAATTCTAATTGAACAAGCCAATTTTTTCCCTCTGTTTGTGCAGTTTTCAATGTGTCTATTTCTTCATCATATCCAAGTTTTATAATTCCACCATCTTTTATTGTCATTGGTGGGTCATCTATAATTGCTCCATCAATTAATTGATAAATGTCTTGCAATTCATCTAAATTATTTGCTAATTCTTGCAATAATTTCGATTTTGTGTTTGTAAGAACTCTTTTAACTTCAGGTAATTTTAATAATGAATTTTTTAAAGTTACCATGTCTCTGGCATTTGCATTGCCATAAGCCATTTTTCCTGCTAAACGTTCGATGTCATAAACTTTTTTTAAATTGTCTACTATGTCTCCTCTTAAAATAACATCATCTTTTAATTCTTTTACAGCATCTAATCTTTTATTAATCTCTACAACATCAACTAATGGGTCATTTAGCCATCTTCTAAGACATCTTCCACCCATAGATGTTGAAGTTTTATCAAGTACCCATAATAATGTACCTTTTTTTGATTTATCTCTTAATTTTTCTGTTATTTCTAAGTTTCTTCTAGCATTAATGTCTAATGCCATGTACCTAGATATTTGATAAATTACAATTTTGTTGATATGGTCTAATGTTGTTTTTTGTGTTTCTTCAATATATTCTACTAATGCATTAATGGAGTTAATTGCTAATTGCCTTTCTTCTAAATTTTCAATTGGTTTTGAATTGTTATCTAATATGCTAAATCTTAAAGCTAAATTTTCTAATTTATTTGAAAAATGTTTGTCATCAAGTTTGGTTATATATAGGTTTTCAAATCTTTCTTTTATTTTATTTATTTCTTCTGTACAGTCTGACATCATATAATTAACAATCAATTCTGATGGTGTATATCTTGCTATTTCATCTAATAACATAGGAAAATTGTTGTTATCTTTAATTTCTGCTGAATAAAATTCACCTGTTGATATGTCACAAACACTAATTCCATAGTAAATACCAGTTTTAAAAATTGCCATGATATAGTTGTTTTTTCTCTCTTCTAACATATTACTGTCTACTACTGTACCTGGTGTTACAACTCGAATAACTCCCCTTTTTACAATTCCTTTTGTGTTTTTTGGGTCTTCTAGTTGCTCACAAATTGCTACTTTGTATCCTTTATTTACAAGTTTTGCAATGTACATATCTGCTGCATGATGTGGAACTCCTGCCATAGGTGCTTTTTCTTCTTGTCCACAGTCTTTTCCTGTTAATGTTATTTCTAATTCCCTTGCAACTAAAATGGCATCATCAAAAAACATTTCATAAAAGTCTCCTAGTCTGTAAAATAAAATACAGTCTTTGTATTGTTCTTTGGTTTCAAGGTATCTTTGCATCATTGGTGAATATTCTGCCATATTTATTTTTCTCCTTTTTCGTTATTTTTACTATTATTAATTTGTTCCCTAATCTCTTTTTTGAATTTTTCTACATTTTTTTCGTTATAATTTGGCAATATGTATTGTTCTTCGTTTTCATCGTCCATACTTTTATCTCGAATAGCTTTTTCATATTCTTCTATTGTAAAGATATTAGACTTTTTCTTATCTTTTAAATTTCTTAATCTTTGATACATTTTTTCTGGTGATGTCTTTAATTGTTGGTTTGCTTTATTTTCTAATACATATTGGCTTGCTTCTTGTACATAAGCACCTTTTTGTAAAATCCAGAAATTGCTTAATATAATCATTTGCTTGTCAAATCTTTCATGTGACGAATCAAATATACCTGGAGCTTGTATAATAATTTGATTAGTTTTTTCTCTTGTTGCCCAAGGTAATCTATCTATATACTCAAGCCTTGCTCTCATTTTTCTTTTTACATCATTTGTCATAACTTTAGGTTCTAGCAAAATCATATCTATAACATCTTTTTTTGTTATATATCCCATGTCTTTTTCTTCTAAACCCTTATTTCTTTCAAGTATAAAAAGTAAAAACATTTGTAAAAGCTTATCTACGAAAGTCCCCTTTGTCATTTTAGTATGTTTATTTCGAGAAAGTAAGCTATAAAGTTGTTGTCTTAAATTTTCATCTATTCCAATTTCATCTAATAGCCTTATATTTTTTTGATAAATATGATTTTTCTCTTCTTCTAATTTTTTTCCTCTTATTCTTTCAGAAAATTTACTTTGTTTTTTTATATTTCTGTTTTCTTCGATTTTTTTATATCTGCTTTCATTTTGTTTTTTTAATCTTTCTCTTAATGTTTTTCTGTCAATATTTAACTTTTTTGCTTCTTCTGATATAGTTGTTGTTTCATTTTCTAGTTTTGTAAATATTTCTTCCAAATAGGAATTTTCCATTTATATAATTTCTCCTTTCAAATACCACATATGTTCTGAAATAATTTTCAAATTTTGCATTGTTCCGATTAATTCCTTTGACCCCTCTAATATAACTACTTTGTTGCTATCAGTTCTACCTGTTAGCATATTTTTATTATTTTTGCTTTCTCCTTCAATTAAAACTTTTTGTACAGTTCCTACATACTTTTTGTTTATTTCTTCCATTTGACTTTCTACTAATGCTTTTAATTTATCAAATCTTTTATGTTTTACATCTTCTGGTATTTGATTTTCCATTTTATCTCCAGGTGTTCCAACTCTCCTAGAATATATAAACATATATACTTGCTCAAATTTTACTTTTCTTACTACATCTAATGTGTCTTCAAATTCTTTATCTGTTTCTCCTGGAAAACCTACAATTATATCTGTGGATAAACTCAAATTTGGTATTTTTTCTTTCATTTTTTCTACTAACTCTAAATACTGCTCTTTTGTGTATTTTCTATTCATTTCTTTTAATACTTTTGTGTTTCCAGATTGAAGTGGCAAATGTACTAATTTGCATACTTTATCACAAGTTGCAATTGCTTCTATTACATCATCTGTAAAGTCTTTTGGATGTGGAGATACAAATCTAATCCTTTGAATTCCATCTATTTTGTTAATTTCTTTTAGCAATGTTGCAAAAGAGTTTATATCTTGATATTTGCTAAATTCTATCCCTTTTTCACATTCTACCTTTAAATATGAATTTACATTTTGTCCGAAGTAGTGTTATTTCTTGATAGCCTTTTTTTGCTAATTGTTCTACTTCATTTATTATATCTTTTGGGTTTCTGCTTCTTTCTCTTCCTCTTACATATGGAACTATGCAATAACTACAAAAGTTGTTGCATCCATTCATAATTGTAACTGATGCTTTTATATTGCTTTCTCTTTTTATTGGTAATCCTTCATGAATTTCTCCATCAATATCTATAATGTCTTCTATTTTTTTCTTTTCTTTTAATGATTTATATAAATCTTCTGGAAATTTATGCAATGTGTGTGTTCCAAATAAAATGTCAACAAATGGATAACTTTCTTTTATTTTATCTGTGATGTGCTTTTCTTGCATCATACAACCACCAATTGCTATTATAATTCCTTTTTGTTCTTTTAATTTTTTAAGTTCTCCTAATTTACCAAAAAGCCTGTCTTCTGCATTTTCTCTAACACAACAGGTATTAAATAAAGCAATGTCTGCTTCTTTTTGGTTATCTGTTTTTTGATAACCCATTTCTTCTAACATTCCACATAATTTTTCTGAGTCATTTTCATTTAACTGACACCCAAATGTTAGTATTGTGTATTTTAATCTTTTGTTTTGGTTTAGTTCTTTAATTTTTTTGATGTATTGTTTTTGCATTTCTTTTTTATCCATTATGCCTTTTGTTTCTCCTTTTTTATTCTTGTCCTATTTTATTACAAAATACGTCATTTTTCAAGTGTTTTGAAGCAAAATATAATCATTGTTTTTGTTCTCCCACGAAAATTGCAAAGCAATTTTCTGCGAAATGCTTTATATTATAGGAAGTTCGAAGAACTTTTCTATAATATAAAAATGAGCTAATTATTGAAGTAAACCCCAAAAAAGTTTACTTCATTGTTTTAGCCCATTTTTTGTTTTTTTAGATTATTTTATGCAAGACCATATTTTTTCTTGAATTTGTCTGCTCTACCACCAACTGTTTCTTGTCTTAAATTACCTGTCCAATATGGATGACATTTAGAACATACGTCTACTTTTAAGTCTTTTTTTGTAGACCCCACTTCTAAAACGTTACCACAAGCACAAGTTATAGTTGTTTGATTATAATTTGGATGTATTCCCTCTTTCATTTAAGTTCACCTCTTTCTTAAGTTTAAAATAATATGACTGTTTTCTATCATAACATATTTTTTTTGATTTTTCAAGTATTATTTTTGATTTTGTTTGTTTTGTTGTTCTTCTTGCATATATTCTGCTGAATATAGCATTTCTTTATTTAATGATGTTTTATTGATTAATTTTCCCATAACATTGAAAATACAAGCTACAATCAAAATTATCATTCCTATTTTTTTCCAATTTCTTTTTAGCATTTCTTTTCTTCCTTTCAAAAACAAAATCCATTTAAAAATACTACATTCTAATTATACTTTTATTTTTCAAAATTGTCAATATTTTCGCTATTTTTGGTTATACTAAATTTGATAATTAAAGTTGTAAGCTGATTTTGCTTTAGAAAGGACTGAAATTAAAAATGAATAAAAAAGCTTGGATTATTTTAGCAATTGTTATTATTTTACTTGTAGGACTAGGAATTTTCTTTTATATTAGAAATCAAAATGTTGAAACTGATAAACGGAGCCTCTGAATATGAAGCAAATAAAACATCTGCAAATAGTACTTCTGAAAATACCCAAAATACTACTAATACAACTAATGCTACTAACAAGAACAATGAAACTCCACAAGAAAATAAAGATACAACTCCAGCTCCTGCTCCTCAAACAAAAGAAGAACAAATTGCAACTTTTTCTACCAAAATATATTCTAATGATGCTGCCCGTCAAAATAATATTTCAATTACTTGTAATACTTTAAATGATACTATTGTAAAAAATGGTGAAACCTTTTCATTTTGTGGTACAGTAGGTCAATCTTCTACAAGTAAAGGATACCAAAAAGCTGATATTTTTGATAAAAACGGAAATAAGAAAAAAGGTTTAGGTGGTGGAAATTGTCAAATTAGCTCTACTTTGTATAATGCTTTATTAAGTGTTCCTACTTTGGTTATAACAGAAAGACATGCACATAGCAACTATGTCCCTTATATTGATAAAGGAAAAGATGCTGCTGTTGCTTATGGTAGTTATGATTTAAAATTTAG
>JAAWEC010000137.1 GCA_022794095.1 Clostridia bacterium | reverse complement strand
TTCGTAAAAATGTCTTAAAATATGATGATGTTATGAATGCTCAAAGAGAAATCATCTATGGTCAAAGAAGAGAAGTATTAAATGGAGAAAATATCCATGACAATATCATTTCCATGATAGAATTTGTTGCTGACAACATAGCAAATATGTTTGTTAATGTAGAAACACAAGAATTAAATGTGGAATCTCTAAACACAGAAATAATCAATATTTTTGGTATTGATATGTTAGATATTATTAGACAAAATAAAAACAATACAGATGTAATTACTGAAAACTTAAAGAAAAAAGCAATTGAAATTTATACAGAAAAAGAACAAGAAATTGGCTCAGAAGAAATGAGAGAACTTGAAAGAGTTGTTATGCTTAAAGTAGTTGACGAAAAATGGATGAACCATATTGACGCTATGGACGAATTAAAAAATGGTATTGGACTTCGTGCTTATGGTCAAAAAGACCCAGTTGTACAATATAGACTAGAAGGATTTGATATGTTTGACGAAATGATTAATGACATAAAAGTAGATGTAACTAAAATTTTAATGCATATTAGACAACAAGGAGAAACTAAAAGACAAGAAACAGTAAGAATTACAGGAGCAGCTTTAGAGGCAATTCATAGTGTAGACGGTGGAGCTAAAATTGGTACAGATGTAGATAGAACAGTGAAAAATGATGAGCCTAAAATTGGAAGAAATGATCCTTGTCCTTGTGGTTCAGGCAAAAAGTATAAAAACTGTTGTGGGAAGAATGCATAAATAGTGAATTACACGGATTTTTAAAAATATGTAAATTAACAAAATTAGTTTGTTTTGTCAACAAAAATATAAAAATGCGAACAGAAATCGCTGAAAATAAAGGAATGTAGACATCGAAAATATGTTGACATTCCTTTTTTGTATGCAAAAATATAAACGAATAAAACTTTATATAAAGTATTATCAAAGGACAAAGAAAAACAAGAATTTTGTATAAAAAGATTGAATCTTTAGTATAGATATGATACAATACAAATGTTCGCGAATATACTGTCGGGAGGTGCTAATTTGAATAACAAATTAATAAATAATGAAAACGAAATTAATAATATATTTAATAATATTAAAGAACTAGTAATTAGCAGCAGAAATAGAGTCTATGCCACTGTTAATACAGAAATGCTTAATTTATATTGGAATATAGGGAAAGCAATTATGGAAATTCAACAAGGAGACGAAAGAGCTTCATATGGAGAAACAGTTCTTGAAAAACTTTCACAGAAATTAACAGATGAATTTGGAAAAGGATTTTCTATAATAAATTTAAGAAGAATGAGAAAATTCTATTGCTTGTTTCCAATTCGTTCAACAGTGTTGAACGAATTGAGTTGGTCTCATTATCTTGAATTATTAAAAGTTGATGAAGAAACAAAAAGAAATTTTTATATTAAAGAAACCATAAACTCAAGCTGGAGTGTACGTGAACTTCAAAGACAAATAGGTTCGTTATTATATGAAAGACTAGTGTTATCATCAGATAAAGAAAAAATATTGGAATTAGCTGAAAAAGGACATGAATTAAAAGAAAGCAAAGATTTGGTTAAAGACCCATTTGTGCTTGAGTTTCTTGATATTAAAGAAAATAAAGATTATTTAGAATCTGATTTGGAAAAAAATATATTAGAACATTTGAAAGAATTTTTATTAGAATTAGGAAAGGGATTTATGTTTGTTGGCTCACAAGTGAGATTAACACTAGAGGAGGATCATTTCTATCCCGATTTAGTTTTTTACAATAGGCTTTTAAAATGTTTTGTTATAATAGACCTGAAAATTGGAAAAGTAACTCATCAAGACATTGGACAAATGCAAATGTATGTCAACTATTATGATAGAGAAATAAAAAGTAGTGATGAAAATCCAACTGTTGGAATATTACTTTCTACTTTGAAAAATAAAACGGTAGTAAAATACACGTTACCAGAAGATAATAAAAATATTTTTTCTTCTAGTTATAAATTGCATTTGCCAACTGAACAAGAATTAATTGATGCTGTTGAGGAAGAAAAGAAAAATTTAGAATTAAATGAATAAATTTAATTTTGGCAAATTTACCATAATTAAAAGAAATACTTGAAAAATTATTGATAATAAAATAAATACTATATATATTATATATATAAATAGCGATTTGTCCTGTAAATAGGCAAAATATAAAGTGCTATTCCATACACAAATGTCAAAAATGTGAGATTTGGCAACATGCAAAATAACTAAGAGTTTAAAAATATGGGGCTTCCAACGGGAATTGAACCCGTGACCTCTACCTTACCAAGGTAGCACTCTACCAACTGAGCTATGGAAGCATAGAAGGGACGTATCCCTTTCCACATAATAATGAGATTTGTGAGACACACAAATAGTCTTTTCAAATTATACAGAAAAAAAGAAAAAATGTAAATACTTTCTATTGACTTTTTCCAAAAAAAATATTAAAATAATATACATAAGAACAAACGAGTAAGAGAAAAAGTAGGGTAAAGGTTTCTAAAAGAGAGAATTAGTCATAGGCTGAAAACTAATTCAAGAAAACATATCTGAAAAACTACCTCTTCAAGTTTCTAGTGAATAAGCTAGACGGCAAAGAACCGTTATCATCTTAAAATTAAGTAAAAAATAGGATGGAACCGTGTAAATAGCACTCCTATGGATATATTTTATTATCCATTGGAGTTTTTTTATATTATAGGAAAGTTCTCCGAACTTCCTATAATATAAAGCGTTCCACAGAAAATTGCTTTGCAATTTTCGTGGGCGAACAAAGACGGGGCATATAAATAATCTAAAAGATCAAAGAATTTTAATCATGCCCCTTTTGTTCTATATAGGAAAGTTCTTGTATTAAGAAAATCAAATGGATAAAAGGAGGAATTTTTTATGATTAAAGTATCACTTAAAGATGGCTCAATTTTAGAAGTCCAAGAAGGAAGTAGCATTTTAGATGTTGCAAAAAAAATTAGTGAAGGGTTAGCAAGAAATGCAACTTGTGGGGAAGTAGATGGAGAAGTAAAAGACCTAAGATATGAGTTACAACAAGATTGTAACTTAGTAATTCATACTTTTAATAATGATGATTTAGAAGGAAAAAAAGCATATTGGCATACAACTTCACACATCATGGCACAAGCCGTAAAAAGATTATTTCCAGATGCAAAACTTGCAATTGGTCCAGCAATTGAAGAAGGACTTTACTATGATTTTGATGTAGAAAAGCCATTTACAGATGAAGATAAAGCAAATATAGAAGAAGAAATGAAAAAAATTATAAAAGAAGATTTAGAAATTAAAAGATTTTCATTACCAAAAAATGAAGCACTTAAATTAATGAAAGATGAACCTTACAAAGTAGAACTAATTGAAGACTTACCAGAGGGTGAAGAAATCAGTTTCTATAGTCAAGGAGATTTTACAGATTTATGTGCAGGACCTCATGTAAATTCTACAGGAAAAGTAAAAGTTGTAAAAATTTTATCATCTTCAGGAGCATATTGGAGAGGTAGCGAAAAAAATAAAATGTTACAAAGAATTTATGCTATATCTTTTCCAAAAGCTTCTATGTTACAAGAACATTTAGAATTATTAGAAGAAGCAAAACAAAGAGACCATAGAAGAATTGGAAAAGAACAAGAATTATTTATGACTCATGAACTAGTTGGTTCAGGACTTCCAATGTATTTACCAAATGGAGCAATAATTAGAAGAATTTTAGAAAGATATATTGCAGATAAGGAAATTGCTTTAGAATATCAACACGTATATACACCATCTCTTGCAAATGTAGATTTATACAAAACAAGTGGACACTGGGACCATTACAAAGATGACATGTTTCCTGTTATGAAAATGGAAAATGAAGAATTAGTTTTAAGACCAATGAACTGTCCACATCATATGTTAATATATAAAAATAAATTACATTCTTATCGTGACTTACCAATTAGAATTGGAGAATTAGCACATGATTTTAGATATGAGTCAAGTGGTAGTGTTTGTGGACTTGAAAGAGTACGTGAAATGTGCCAAAATGATGCACATATATTTGTAACACCAGAACAAATAAGAGAAGTATTTGGAGAAGTTGTTAAATTAATTTTAGCAGTTTATGAAGATTTTGGATTTAACAATTATACTTTCAGATTATCTTTAAGAGATAAAAATAACAAAGAAAAATATTTTGATGATGACCAAATGTGGGAAACAGCAGAAAGTCAATTACGTGATATTTTAACAGAATTAGGAATTGATTTTTATGAAGCTGAAGGTGAAGCTGCATTTTATGGTCCAAAATTAGACGTTCAAATAAAAACAGCAATTGGGCATGATGTAACAATATCAACTTGCCAATTAGACTTTTTATTACCACAAAGATTTGAGCTAGAATATATTGGAGAAGATGGAAAAGCACATAGACCAGTTGTTATTCATAGAGCAATATTAGGAACATTTGACAGATTTTTATCATTCTTAATTGAAGAATATAAAGGAGCATTTCCTTTATGGCTTGCTCCAACACAAATAAAAATTTTACCAATTACAGATAATCAACATGAATATGCATACAAATTAAAAGAAGAATTATTCAAACAAGGATTTAGAGTAACAGTTGATGATAGAAGTGAAAAAACAGGGTACAAAATTAGAGAAGCTCAGCTTGAAAAAGTACCATATATGTTAGTTGTAGGAGCAAAAGAAGTAGAAGAAAATACAGTTGCTGTTCGTTCAAGAGAGAATGGAGATTTAGGAACAATGAATGTAGAAGACTTTGAACAAAAAATTTTAAAAGAAGTAGAAAATAGAAGTAAATAAAAATAGGAGGAAACAATGAAAATAGGAATAGTAGGTTTACCAAATGTTGGTAAAAGTACAATGTTCAATAGTATTACAAAAGCAGGGGCAGAATGTGCAAATTATCCATTTTGTACAATAGAGCCAAATGTAGGTGTTGTAGGTGTTCCAGATGAAAGACTAGATGAATTAACAAAAATGTATAATCCACAAAAAACAACACATGCAGTAATCGAGTTTGTTGACATTGCTGGACTTGTAAAAGGTGCAAGTAAAGGAGAGGGATTAGGAAATAAATTTCTCTCACATATACGTGAAACAGACAGCATTTGTGAGGTTGTAAGATGTTTTGATGATTCAAATGTTGTTCATGTAGATGGTAGTGTTGACCCAATAAGAGATATTGAAACCATTAATTTAGAATTAATTTTTGCAGATATTGAAACAGTTACTAAAAGAATAGATAAAGCTAGAAAAAATCTAAAAGCAGACAAAAAATATCAACAAGAAATTGATTTATTAGAAAAAATCAAAGAAAATTTAGAAAATGGAATATCTGCAAGAGCAATTGACTTTTCAGAAGAAGAACAAGAAATGGTTAAAGAAATGTTTTTACTTACAACAAAGCCTATTCTATATATTGCAAATATTTCAGAAGAACAATTAGAAAATGCAGAAAATGACGAATTAGTAAAAAAAGTAAAAGAATATGCATCAAAAGAAAAAGCAGAAGTAATTCCTTTATGTGTAAAAATAGAAGAAGAATTATCAGGATTAGAAGATAACGATAAAAAAGAAATGCTAGAAGCTCTTGGATTAGAAGAATCTGGACTAGACAAAGTAATTAAAAAAAGTTATGATTTATTAGGACTAATGTCTTTTTTA
Organism: Clostridia bacterium; assembly: GCA_022794095.1. GTDB lineage: Bacteria > Bacillota > Clostridia > TANB77 > CAG-508 > CAG-269. The sequence goes on along the minus strand of JAAWEC010000137.1, from coordinate 20 downwards.
ACAGCAGGAGAACCAGAAGT
>JAAWEC010000136.1 GCA_022794095.1 Clostridia bacterium | reverse complement strand
TCTAATTTTACTACATATTCTTCAATAAGTCCAGTAGAAAGTGAAGATATTTCTTCTACTTTTTCTTTAATTCCCTGTATTCTAGCAACTAAATCATCTGCCATTTTATTTCCTTCTATACTTCTCATTTGTACTAAATTTTCTGTGGCATTACTTACAGCATCTAATAAAGCCTCTTTTATAGTTTCATCTTCTTGATTATTTTGAATTGTTAAAACATCAGGTAACTTTGATATTTCTGTAACTTCTATATTATCTAAAATATTTTCCTGTTTAGCTAACTTTTTTAATTCATCAATATAAATCTTAGCAATTTCAGTATTTATCTTAATTTCTTTATCTTCTACAGAATTATTTTCAAAAGTAATAAAAACATCAACTTTTCCTCTTTTTATTTGTGAAGATATTTGTTTTTTTACTTCCTCTTCTAAATAACTTAAAACTCTTGGCATTTTTACGCAAATATCTAAATATCTGTGATTTACGCTTTTAATTTCTACTTGGTATTCTTTTTTATCTTTTGATAAATTAGCTTTACCATATCCAGTCATACTTTTAATCATTTCTCTTTTTTGCCTCCTTTTTAATAGGCTCATCTTTTTTAACAATTTCTGAAATATCACTCAAACTATCTAAATAAGCTTTTCTTCCTTTTGTATATAATAAAATTGCTTTTAACACATAGTAAATGGAAAAAATATAAGAAGATGTCAATAAATAAAATCTAAAATCATATTTAAACAATGTAATTATATGCATAATAGACAAACTATGTAATGATAAAACCAAAAATTCTATTCCAGTTAAGGCAATACTTCCACTATCTTTTTTATAAGCCCTTTCCAAAAACACAATTCCAACCACCAAAAATGCCCCTGCAAATATTTCTATATCTCCTACAAGCCTTTCTTGCTTTATTGTAGAATATGCTAAATTTAAAATAATAAAATATAGCATAATACCAACTGCCTTTAGCAAATCCTTAAACATCTTTTTTAAAATTTCTTGAGATATTTCCTTTGGTAGTTTTTTTGCTTTTTTATTTTTTTTATCATCTTTTTCTAAATCTTTAACTTTTTCTTCTTCTACTAACTCTTTTTCCATATTTCTTTCCTTTCTCTCAAATGATGTATTTACTCTAAGTAATCAAATGATTTATTCGAATTCATACATTATGACACTTAACATATTTAATGCTACTGTTTCCGTTCTTAAAATTCTATTGCCTAATGTAACAATTTTGCAATTGTTTTCTTTTAGTAATTCTATTTCTGTATCATCTATTCCGACCTTCTGGTCCAATTAAAATTGCAATTTTTAGATTGCTTTTTTCGCTTTGTTTCAACTTTTGTAATTCATATTTTAATTTGTTTTCTTTTTCATTTTCATAAGCTACTATTACTATATCATATTCTGTACACAAATTACAAATACTTTTAAGAGAAATTATAGGTTTAATTTGTGGAATTTTGTTTCTTCCACTTTGTTTGCTTGCAACTTCTGCGATTTTTTGCCATCTTTGTATTTTCTTTATTTTATCTTTTTCATTTAATTTAACAATACATCTTGCCATTTCTACTGGTATAATGTCATATGCTCCTAATTCTATTGATTTTTGAATGACAAGTTCCATTTTATCTGCTTTTGGAAGCCCCTGAAGAATTGATACTTCTATGTTAGGCTCTGCATTAGTTTTTAATTTTTCTATTATATCACATTTTATTACATCTTCATTTAATTGGCTTATTGTACATAAATAATCTATTGACATGTCTTTATTACACACTGTTATTTGATTGCCTTTCTTTTTCCTTAATACATTTTTTATGTGATTGACATCTTCACCTGTGATTTTTATTTCATTATTGTCAATATTTTGACTTGTTACAAAAAACTTTGGCATATCTATACTCCTCTAAAAGTTATTTTTCTATAAATCAACACTTTGTATTATACGATTTTTTTGTTTATTTTTCAAGTGTTGGTAATTTATGTGAATTTGTGGTATAATAAATTAGAGGTGATTTTATGGCATATAAATTAAAATCTCGAGAAGAATTTAATGAATATTTAAAAAATGTTAAAATCATACCATCAGAAGATGAATTTTTAATTAATAAATTCAATTCTTCTTCTCTTTTTGAATTATATGAACTTTTTGTAAAAATAAAAGATGATTTTCAAATTTCTCCAGCTATGCAAAAGAAATTAAAAAAGCATTTACAAACAAGTTTCCCTCCTGAAGTTTCTAGCTGTTTAAGTTTTCCTGTAAATGCTAGTAATATTCAAAGTTTAGAAGAATATATAAAAGATGTATTTTTAGCATATGTGACAAAATCAAATTCTTTTATTTATTCTGATGAAGAAATGGATAATCTAAAGATTATTATGGCAAAAAAATACCCTAATGAACTTATGAAATTTGAAAAAATAAGAAAAGGTTCTTCTGAAATAAAATTAGAACAAGAACTTATTAATACAGCTTTTTCTAATATAGTAGATGAATATACTAGACATTCTCAAAACTCTCAGAACAATGAGGATATTCAAACTGTACTATATACTACATCCAAAAATGAATTTTCTAACATAAATATTTCAACTTCAGCCAGACAAAAGAGTCCAAAAAGTTCTATTGATAATATAAGAAAAGAATTTATGAAAATGCTTCAATCAATTCCTCCCTCTAACTTAAGAAAAGGAGTAACTTATGAAGATTTAATAAATAGCTTTAATTTATCTAAAGTTTCTGATGACTACTATGGCTCTACTTTCTATATAACAGGAATTGATGATACTTTTCATATTAACAAAGAGATAGCAAAAACCAAAGAAGGTAAGGAATTTTTAAGTTGTAGGAAACAAAAAGAAGATAATCTACCTCTTTTCCATTTTCTATCTGATGCCCTAGATGACCATTCTTATTTTTTAGATTTTACTCAAGAAGAATATTTACAATTAGAAATTGAATTATTAGACAGATTACAACATATGACTTTCCCAGAATGTTCAGAAGAATACAATGGAGTTTTGTTTAAACCAAAAAATGAAAAAGATATTGGAACTTCCTTTTCTAAACTCCTTGGTACTTATTTAAAAGAGTATCAAACTCATTTAAAAGCCGATGACTTTAATCAAAACTTAAGTTATAAAGAACATATCAAATATCAAAAAGAACTGTCATCTTTATTAAAAGAATTTAAAAATCATATGAATGATAAACTAGAGTTTGCAGCATTAGGTATTATAGTTCCCCACATATTAAGAGATACCAACTTTTTAAGCGAAAATATTTTAAGGGATCAATTAGATGTTAAACTTATTTCTTGTAAACAAAAAGCAAATGGAAGAAAAGGATTTAGAGCAATTTTTGCAATTTTGGAACTGCCTGATAATAGAAGAATGGAACTTCAATTTATGTCTTATTCAAGATTTAAAGGTAGCAAAATAGGAAACTATGCTCATAGCAAACTAGATAACAAACAAATTGATATTTCTCCTTTTTTTGAATTAATAGATGAATTTAAAGGTACAAAAAACTATGAAACCATGTTAGAAAATGCTATACATACACTTGATACTACTCCTTTATCAGAAAAAAGACGATTACTTTCTACACCTATGCATTTTTTAACTGAAGAACAACAAATTCGTAAAAAAGATATTGAATTTGCTATTAAGAATCTCAAAATAAAAGAAAATTTTGAGTACGAATATATTTGGAGAGAAAAACAAGAAGATGGTTCATATGCAACAAAAACAGAAACCGTTGTTAATACTATTGAACAAATTCTTCCTATGTTTGCCGAATACCATTCTCCAAAATTAGTTGCTATTTCTTCTACTCACTCTCGATTCAATAAAAATATTGCTTTTGTTAATAAAAAAACAGCTATAGATAATTTTAGAGAAGTTCTTTTAAAGACTGATGAAACTAGTTGTCTTGCTGATATGTTATTAAATAAACTTGAAGAAATTCAAAAAGCTGATACATCTATCACACTTAATGAAAGTACTTTAAGAAAAATTCTACAAGACAATAAAATTCCAAACGACAAAATAGAATTTATATTATCTAGTGCATTAAGTCAATCACAAAAAATCGAATTACCTTATACAAATGATGTTACTCATATTAGAAAACGTCAAGAAGAAAAACAAAATGAAAGATAATTTTAGCTGTCAACATTTGCCTTGTTGACAGCTTTTTGAATTTTCATATATATAAACTTTCTAAATTTTTTGGCTAATTGCTAATCCATCTCCAACCTCTAAAACCTCTGTTTTTAAATTAGGATTTTCATTTACTTCTTTTAAATATTCTCTTAAATTTCTAACTGCTGTACGTTGTTTATGTTTATTATAATCACTTAAAACATAACCTTTGTACAAAATATTATCTGCAAAAATAATCCCATCTGTTTTAAGCATACGTAGAGCTTCTTTTAAGAAAAATGGATACTTTCCTTTAGCAGCATCAATAAAAACCACATCATACTCTTCCTGCAAAGTTGGTAGAATTTCAATAGCATCTCCCTCATAAATATGAATTTTATCCTCTACGCCAACTTTTTTTATATTTTCCTTTGCTTGTTTTACCCTATCTTGCTCTCTTTCTATTGTATCAATTCTTCCGATTATCAGCCAAAAACCTTGTAAAACACATAGCAGAATACCCAACAGCAGTACCAATTTCTAGTATTTTTTCAGGTTTTTTTGTATTTAAATATTTTTCCATAACCACCAAAGTATCATCCATTATAATTGGAATATGCTCTTCAAGTGCTTTTACTTTTATATTTTCTAACTCCTGTTCATTCATCTTTTCCCTCTTTTGAGACAATAGGGACAGGTCTTATTTGTCTCATGTTTTTTGTCGATTTTTGCAACATTTATCAATTTTTATTTGATTTGTATTTATGAGACAATTAAGACCTGTCCCTACTGTCTCACTTTTATTTATTCCTGTTTGCTCTTTCTCTTTCTTTGCTATCTAATATTTTCTTTCTTAAACGAATAGATTTTGGCGTTATTTCTACTAATTCATCATCTTGTATAAACTCTATTGCCTTTTCTAATGACATTTGAATTGGTGGAACTAAACGTAAAGCATCATCTGAACCAGATGCTCTTGTATTTGTTAAATGTTTTTCTTTACATACGTTAATTGCTAAGTCTTCTCCTCTTGAATTTAACCCAACTATCATTCCTTCATAAACTTCTACACCTGGTCCAATAAATAATTCTCCTTTGTCTTGTGCATTATATAGACCATATGTTACAGATTTTCCATTTTCAAAAGCTACTATTGTTCCTCTTACTCTTGCTTGAATATCTCCTTTGAATGGGTCATATGAATCAAATATATGATTCATTGTTCCTTCTCCTTTTGTGTCTGTTAAAAACTCTGTTCTATAACCAATTAATCCTCTTGCTGGGATTTTAAATTCAATTTTTGTATGTCCAATTTCTGCTGGTTCCATATTTACCATTTCTGCTTTTCTTCTACCTAGCTTTTCAATGACATTTCCTACACAATCATCTGGAACATTTACAACTAATTGTTCAATTGGCTCACATTTTACACCATCTATTTCTTTATATATAACTTTTGGACGAGATACTAATAGTTCAAATCCCTCTCTTCTCATTGTTTCTATTAATACTGATAAATGTAGTTCCCCTCTTCCAGATACCTCAAATGAATCTGGTGTTTCTGTTTCTTTGACTCTTAAAGATACATTTCTTTCTAGTTCTTTAAATAGTCTATCTCTTATGTGTCTTGATGTAATAAATTGTCCCTCTTTTCCAGCAAATGGTCCATTATTAACACTAAATGTCATAGAAACAGTTGGTTCATCAATATCTATAAATGGGATTTTTTCTGGATGCTCAAAATCACAAACAGTATCTCCAATGTTTATATCAGCAAGCCCTGCAAGTTCTATAATATCTCCTGCTTTCCCTTCTTCAACTTCTACTTTGTTTAGTCCAACATGTGTATAAACTTTTGCAATTCTTCCTTGTGTGATTTTTTCGTCTTTACCACAAATGGAAACAGGCATTCCTGTTTTAATAATTCCTCTTTCAATTCTTCCTACTGCGATTCTTCCAACATAGTCATCATAATCAATGTTAGAAACTAGCATTTGAGCTGGTCCATCTTCATCACAATCAGGTGCTTGAATTGTTTCAATAATAGTTTCAAAAAGACAAGTTAAATCTGTTGTTTCTTCACTTAAATCTTTTTTAGCAATTCCATTTTTAGCAGATGCATATACTACTGGAAAATCTAATTGTTCATCACTTGCATCTAATTCAATAAATAGTTCAATAACTTGGTCTACAACCTTTTCAGGTGTTGCACCTGGTCTATCAATTTTATTTATAACAACAATTGGTTTTAATCCTAAAGCTAAAGACTTTTTCAAAACTTCTCTTGTCTGTGGCATAGCTCCCTCAAAAGCATCAACTAAAAGAAGTACTCCATCAACTGTTTTTAGTACCCTTTCAACCTCTCCTCCAAAATCAGCATGACCTGGTGTATCAACAATATTAATTTTAATATCATCATGCATAACAGATGTATTTTTAGAAAGTATTGTAATACCTCTTTCCTTCTCTTGGTCATTAGAATCCATTATTCTTTCTGCTACTTGTTCATTTTCTCTAAATACATGGCTTTGTCTTAATAAAGCATCAACTAAAGTTGTTTTACCATGGTCTACGTGTGCAATAATTGCAATATTTCTTATTTTTTGATTGTTCATTTTAATTACCCCTTCTTTTTATAACCTAAAAATTATACACCTATAAATCAAATTTGTCAAATTGCATTTGGGCATAATTGGGACAGGCACTGAATAGCCCTTTTGGATTTTTGGGCATATCTGGGACAGGCACTGAATAGCCCAACTTATTATATTATAGGAAACTTGCTAACATAAATCAATAGTTATAGGAAAATTTTCAAAAAAATTGTATTACTAATTTTTAGCATGACAAATAGCACTCTATGCAGAGCGTTGGTTATGTAAAGTGAATGGACACTTATTGTAAATAGCATTCTTTTACCTTTGCATAATAAATTCGTAAGAATTTATTTAAACCAGCTATTTTGCAAACTTTTGGAGGCTTACCTTCTAATTCTTTTTTTATGATAAAATCATGAATAATTGTATCTTTAGTATTAGAATGAGACTTTACAGAACGCATAATTTCATAACCACATTTTCTAAGATGCTTATTTCCGTCGTTTAGTTATGTGTCGTTCAGTAGCATAAAAGTTTCCTGATTGATAAGGTGGAGTATCAATACCAGCATAAGCAATAAGAGAATTAGCACTATCAAATCTACGAATATCACCTATTTCAGCAATTAGTCTTGAACGAGTTCTTCTGCCAACACCAGTCATAGAACTTACAACTTTAAATTCTGTTAGATTACTTGCAATTTCGTCCATTTGTGTTAAAATATTTTCAGTGGCTTCTTCAAGTCCACGAATGGTATCTATACAAGCTTTAATAATAAGTTTGGTAGATGAATTTTGAGGTCGTGCTGATAATATATTTTGAGACAATGAATATAGATAAGTGGATATTCTTGCACTCGTACGCACGCCTCTTTTTTGTGCTAATTTATCAATAATATTAAAGAAAGAATTTTCTGTATGTTTTAAGACTAAAGAAGGATGATAAAATTTTTCTAAAATATCTAACATAAGGAAAAGTTGATTTTTATCTTCGTTAAAACATGAAGAAAACTCTGGAAATGTAATATCAATTAAGTTAGTGAGTTGTATTTTTGATTTTGTTTTTACAGCAGTAAATTGCTCATATTGTCTAGATAAAAAAAGAAGTTCTTGATAGTTTTGCGAAGACATTGAAAAAGGCTTTAAGGAAGACCATTTTTCAAAGCAATATTTAGCTAATTTTAGAGAATCTAAATTATCGGTTTTAGCTTTCCTCAAATAAACATCAAAGTATTTCTTTAATAAAAATGCATTTTCAACGCAAACAAAATAATCATTTTCAAGTAATTTTGTAAGAAGTGGAAGATGATAAATACCAGTACTTTCCATAACTATTTTAATTTCAGATTTATCAACATCTTTCAAAGTATTTTTAAAATATTCAAAACCTTCTTGAGAGTGATTAATTGTAAAAGGTTTATTAAAAACTTCTCCATCCTTAATAATAGCAATAGTGCTTTTTGATTTTGATATATCAATACCAACAGCGAACATAATAATACCTACTTTCTATGAATTTTTTTGATTGGTTCCAACTACTAGACATTCTTCAGTTTGGCTCTTTACACGAATGTACAATAAATGTAATTCAACTTGCTTAATCGAAAAAATGAATAGAGTTGGGAAACACTTTCCTATACGAGAGCAAAGTCTCTAAATTCTCTACGTTTCCCAATCAACTATATAATAAAAGAAAAAAGTATAGAAATCAATAAATGATTATCTATACTTAATATGGTACCAAAGTTCTCTGAACTTCCTATAATATAAAGCATTCCACAGAAAATTGCTTTGCAATTTTTGCAGGAGAACAAAGACGAGGCATGTAAAGCAATCTAAAAGGTAAAAAATTTTAATCATACTCTTTTTGTTCTGATATAGGAAAAATCAAAGATAGAAAGCATATTGTTGAGGAGTTAGGTAATAATATTATTATAAATGCAGATACAATATATTTACATAAATGAAATTTAAAAATAAAATAAAAAAAGAACAGTGCTTGACATTAAACGACACATAATATATGATACCATTAGAAATAAAAAATAGCTAATGGCTAAATATAGAAAAACTAATGAAAAGATAGGAGCGAAAATATGGTTGAGAAAAATATAAAGGGAATTACATTAATTGCATTAGTAATTACAATAATAGTTTTATTAATTCTAGCAGGAATAAGTATTAACGTATTAACAGGGCAAAATGGAATTTTAAACAAGGCAAATAAAGCAAAAGAAGAAATGAAAAAAGCAGAATATTTAGAGGAGTTGCGAGTAATTGGTTTGGGATTACAACCAGATAGGACAACAAAAAATTGGGATAATCAAACATATATGAATCAATACAAAAAAGAAATAGAAGATGACGATATGTTTAATGAGGCTAAAGAAATTAAATTTTTGGAGAATACACCCAAAATAACAATACAGGTAATAACTGTTGAGGGTTGGGTATATTGGGTAACAGAAGATAATGTGGAATATAAAGGAACAGAAGATGAGCAACAGCCAATTGAGCCTGAAGAACCAATAGTTGTTGAACCAACAGGAATATGGGCATCATTAGAAGGGAATACGTTAAAATTTTATACAACAGAAGCTAATGCAAAAGCTGGTGGTGGAAAAGTATATGAGAATGTGCAAGGAAAAACATTTATACGTGATAATACTGATGGAGTAGAAGCCCCTAACACACCATGGTTTGCTGACAGAGACCAAATTATAGCAGTAGAATTTGTAGATGAAGTAGCACCAGAATATCTAGCATATTATTTTAGTGATTTAACATCATTAGAAACTGTGAATATGGAAAAAGTAAAAACAATAAATGTAACTGATATGTATGGATTATTTTTAAATTGCAGAAATTTAAAAGAAATTAATACAAAAGGATTTGATACAAGAAATGTAGAAAACATGGGTTGGATGTTTTTAAATTGTAGTAGTTTATCTAATTTAGAACTAACAATGTTTAACACTAAAAAAGTTACAAATATGGAAGTAATGTTTAATGGTTGTAGTGGATTAACTCAATTAGATGTATCAAGTTTTGATACTAGCAATGTAACAACAATGAGATCTATGTTTGCTAATTGTTCAAAACTAACACAAATAAATGGATCTAATTTTGATACAACTAATGTAACGAATATGGCAACAATGTTTTATAATTGTAGTAGTTTAACAGCATTGGATGTATCAAGTTTTGATACTAGC
>JAAWEC010000135.1 GCA_022794095.1 Clostridia bacterium | reverse complement strand
CTTTCCTATAATATGAAAAAACAACCTACAAACTTTATAGTTCGTAAGTTGCTATAAATTGGAGCCAATAGGCAGAATCGAACTGCCGACCTACAGGTTACGAATCTGTTGCTCTACCAACTGAGCTATATTGGCATATTATATGTTATTGCTTTAATTTCAGCATTTTGACAACTTTTAACCTTACAATTTAATTGTCTATTTTATCTATATTGTCTATGTTTTCCATAAAAATGATTGTCAAAAAGTTGTCAAAAAATACAAATATCTTTCATTAACAATTCACTCCCTTTTTCGTAAATTTTTTCATTCACTTTCAAGGGGTTATAATCTTTTTTAATTATATTGCTACTTTCCTTTTTTGTAAATAGTTTTTCTTCTTTTTTTCATTATACTTCATACAATCCATACTCCTTTTTTTATTCCTTAGAAGCTTCTGGACGTAGAATATCTCTAATTTTATCCACTATGGTGGAAAAGTGCCTTTTTCTTATACGAAACTATTTTTTGATAGCAACTCATGCTTTCATCTCATTTTTTTGATGATAGCATGGATTTGGTTTCTTATGAGAAACTTATTAAAAAATAAGCCGTATTTCTACGACTTTAATTTATAATTTTAAAATATTAATAACTTATGTATTATTAATGTTTTACCTTCCTATAGTCTTCATTCTTGCTGTATTTTCCTAATAATTTATCAAATTTTCTTTTCATTATTTACAAGCTCCTTTATGTAATCGTATAAATATATATTCCTTTTGTAAATGTTTCTGGGTCGAATATAATTAAATTTATCTAATGTATTATTTATTATATTAATAAATCTACTATCATTATTGATTCTTAACTTATCTACTAAAATGTGTCCTATTTCATGTATTACTTCATATTTGTATGCACCTTTTTGTATATAACTGTCACTTTGTGTTATTATATCAAACTGTATGTCTTTTAGCAACTCTTTATATTTTTGAATTGAAAAGAGGAGTTCTAAAATAAAATGAACTCCTCTTAATTTTTAATACATTCCATCCATTCCTGCTGGCATTGCATCATGGTTACCACAGTTACATCCTTTTGGCTCTGGGCTATCAGTTACTATGCTTTCTGTTGTAAGTACCATTGATGCTATTGATGCAGCATTTTGCAAAGCACTTCTTGTTACTTTTGTTGGGTCTACGATTCCTGCTTTTTTCATGTCTACATATTCTTCTTTAGCAGCATCAAATCCAATTCCTACTTGTGATTTTTTAACATTGTCTACTATTACTGCTGGTTCTAATCCACTGTTTCTAGCAATTTGTTTTACTGGCTCTTCTAATGATGTTAGAACTATTTTTGCACCTAATGCTTCTCCTGCTTCTAGTGTTTTTACTAATTTTTCTACTTTTGGTATTACATTTATTAATGCTGTTCCTCCTCCTGCTACTATTCCCTCTTCTACTGCTGCTCTTGTTGCTGATAATGCGTCTTCTATTCTTAGTTTTTTGTCTTTCATTTCTACTTCTGTTGCTGCTCCTACACCAATTACTGCTACTCCTCCAGCAATTTTTGCAAGTCTTTCTTGTAGTTGTTCTTTATCATATTCGCTTTTTGTTTCTACTATTTGTGCTTTTATTTGTCCTACTCTATCTGCAATTTGTTGTTTGTCTCCATTTCCATCTACTATTATTGTGTTTTCTTTTTGTACTTTTACTTGTTTTGCTTTTCCTAATTGGTCTATTGTTGTGTCTTTCAATTCTAGCCCTAGGTCTTGCGTAATTACTTCTGCTCCTGTTAAAATTGCTATGTCTTCTAACATTGCTTTTCTTTTGTCTCCAAATCCTGGTGCTTTTACAGCTACTACGTTTAATACTCCTCTTAATTTGTTTAGGATTAGTGTTGATAGTGCTTCTCCTTCTATGTCATCACATATTATTAATAGTTTTCCAGATTCTTGCATTATTGCTTCTAGTAATGGTAATATTTCTTGTACATTGCTGATTTTTTTGTCTGTTAATAATATGTATGGATTGTCTAATATTGCTTCCATTTTTTCTGTGTCTGTTGCCATATATGGTGATAAATATCCTTTGTCAAATTGCATTCCTTCTACTACATTTAGTTCTGTGTTTGATGTTTTTGATTCTTCAATTGTTATTACTCCATCTTTTGATACTTTTTCCATTGCATCTGCAATTAGGTTTCCTATTTCTTCATTGTTTGCTGAAATGCTTGCAACTCTTGCTATGTCTTCTTTTCCATTGATTACTGAACTTACTTCTTTTAGACCTTCTACTGCTGTTTCTACTGCTTTGTCAATTCCTCTTTTTATTGCCATTGGGTCTGCTCCTGCTGCTACGTTTTTTACTCCTTCTTTTATCATGCTTTGTGCTAATACTGTTGCTGTTGTTGTTCCATCTCCTGCTACATCATTTGTTTTTGTTGAAACTTCTTTTACTAGACGCGCTCCCATGTTTTCGTATTTGTCTTCTAATTCGATTTCTTTTGCAATTGTTACACCATCATTTGTAATTAATGGTGCTCCAAAACTTTTGTCTAATACAACGTTTCTCCCTTTTGGTCCTAATGTTACTTTTACAGTGTCTGCTAATTTGTTTACACCTTCTAATAAGGATTTTCTTGCATCTTCTCCAAATTTAATGACTTTTGCCATTTTTATCATTCCTTTCTTTTTACATTATTTATATTTTAGAAAATTAAATGTTTTTTCTTAAATTGATTTTTATTCAACTATTGCTAGTATGTCTTCTTGTTTTACTATTATATATTCTACTCCTTCGTATTTTACTTCTGTTCCAGAGTATTTACTTACAATTATGTTGTCTCCTTTTTTTACATTTACTGGTTCAATTTTTCCGTCTACTTTTTCTCCTGGTCCTACTTCTATTACTTCTGCAATTTGTGGTTTTTCTTGTGCATTTCCAGCTAGTATTATTCCACTTTTGGTTGTTTCTTCGCCTTCTTTCATTTTTATTAATACACGATTCCCTAATGGTTTAATCATTTTAATCACATTCCTTTCTAAGGCACAATTTTGTTAGAAAATTTGAAATTTTGACTTTATAAATAAGTTTGATGATGCCAAAATTGTAATTTTTTTAACTTTTTACCTTTTTAATTTTTGTATTAGCACTCTTGCTGATCGACTGCTAATACTTTATACCCTTTTTGCTTTCTTGTCAATACTTTTTTTCTTTTTTCACATAAAGTTCACAAATATATTTTATTTGTTTTTTTATGAATTATTACAAATAAATTACTATTACTTCTACTTCTTTATCAATATTTGAATTTTATCTAGTGCAAAATTGTATCATACTTAATTTACGAAAATATTGCTTTTTATCTTATAAAATTGTATAATGGTTTCATGAAAAAGTTAGTTGTACCATCTAAATATAATGGAAAAAAATTAAATACATTTTTATTAAATTCTTTTCCACATTTATCCTCTAATTTACTTTATAAAACTTTGAGAAAAAAAGATATTAAGATAAATGGCAAAAGGGTTTCTAAAGATGTTATAGTTTATGAAAATGATGAAGTATTGGTTTTTATTTCTGATAATTTGTTAAATCCATTATATAAATTAGATATTGTTTTTGAAGATGATAATATTTTAATTTTAGATAAGCCCTATAATTTAGAGGTTACAGGTGAAAATAGTTTAACAACTTATGTTCATGAAAATTATACAAATGTTGCTTTTAAACCAATGCCTTGTCATAGGATTGATAGAAATACTACTGGTCTTGTTTTATTTGCAAAAAATGAAACTGCTTTAAAAATTTTGTTAGATAAATTTAAGAAACATGAGATTGAAAAACATTATTTGGCTTTAGTTTATGGAATTCCAAAGGTAGATTGTAAAAAGTGTGTTGCTTATTTGTTTAAAGACAATAAAAAATCTTGTGTTTATATTTCTGATTGTTTTAAAAAAGGTTATCAGAAAATTATTACTAGTTATCATGTTTTGGAAAAATATGATAATAATACATCATTATTAGATGTAGAAATTGAGACTGGTAAAACACACCAAATTAGAGCACATCTTGCTTATTTGGGTTACCCTATTATTGGTGACGGAAAATATGGTATAAATTCTGTTAATAAGCTGTTTGGTAAAAAATATCAAGTGCTTTCTAGTTTTAGCTTAAAATTTAATTTCATGTCTGACAGTGGCATTTTAAATTATTTGAATGGTAGAAGTTTTAAAAAGTCGTAAATTAGATTTACGACTTTTACCTTATTTAACTTCCATTGCTTTTACTACTACTCTATATTTACTGTCATCTGTACAAGTAATTAATGTTACTTCTTTTTTTCCATTTGTTAATTGTGTTGTACAACTAACATCATTTGGATCTACTTGATATTTGTTATATACTTTATAATTAATTGTTTTCCCTGTTGCTACATCTGTTATTTCTATAATATCTCCTGGTTCTAGTTTTGGTACTTTGCTAAAAAATCTATTGTTTCTGTAATTGTGTCCTACTACACAAAAGTTCCCAACTTCATTTGGATTTGGTCCCCAGAATTTAGTTGGAGATTTTTTTAGTAAATCTTCTGTTTCTTCTATACTGTCTGTTGGTCCATCAATAATTGGATATGTAACTCCTATTTTTGGAATATTAATTGTTCCTATTGTTGTATATTGAAATCCTTTTTCTGTTTTTTGTGATGCTTGTGCTATATTTGTATTTTTAACTCCTCCTGATGCTACTTCTTCTTGACCTCCTGCTTGTTCTTCTTCATTTAATACTACAACTAAAATATTGTTGTTAGCAACTGTTGTGTCTTCTGGAATTTCAAGGTTGGCTAAGATTTCTTGTGATACTTCTTCACTTTTATTTCTGTCATATTCAGCATAAATATAAGCAGATATTAATACAACTACAAAAAAAATAGATAGTATAAATTCACATTTATACAATTTCTTTTTTCTTTTTAGTTCAGGCGTTATATATAGTTTTTTTGTAACTAAAATTTGATTCATTTTTTTCTCCTTATTTATACTTCATTTTTATTATATCATAAAATGTATAAAATGAGAAGTATTTTTGTGGTTTTTTTTTGTTGTAAAATATGTTTAATTTGTGGTCTATTACGCAGATTTGAATTGTTTTATAAGCTTAGTTTACTATATTTTTGGCAATATTTGCATAATCTTCTAAAGATAATTTTTCGGGTCTTATGTTTGTGTCTAATCCTATTTTTTTTAAAATTTCTATACCATCTTCTTTGCTTGAAAATACTTTTGTGTTTACTAATGCATTTAATAAGGTTTTTCTTCTTTGCATAAATGCACATTTAATTATTTTAAACATTTTTTCTTTTTTTTCTATTGCTAGAGGTGATTGTTTTCTAATGTTTAATTTTATAACTTTAGATGTTACCTCTGGTTCTGGTATAAAACTGTTTGGTGGAACTTCTAAAATCCCTTCTGCTTGTGCATAATAGTAAACACTATATGTAATTGCTCCTGTTTCTTTTTCTCCTGGTATGCTAATTAACCTATTTGCTACTTCTTTTTGTATCATGACTGTTATGGATTCTAGTGGTAATTCTTCTTCTAGTAATTTCATTATAATTGGTGTTGTAATATAATATGGCAAATTTGCTACAATTTTTATATTTTTCCAATTTGATTTTTTCTTTTCTTCCTCTATTAATGATTTTGTATCTACTTTTAAAATATCTTGATTTAAAATTTCAAGATTGTTGTATAGTGAAAATCTGTCTTGTAATATTTTAATCATTTTTTGGTCTAATTCAACACATATTACTTTTCCTGCTTTTTCTAACAAATGCTTTGTTAATGTTCCCAGCCCTGGCCCAATTTCAATAACTAAATCTTCTTTTTCTATTTGACTGCTATCTATAATTGTTTGAATTACTTCTTCACTTATTAAAAAATTTTGCCCTAATGATTTGTTTGCTTTTATATGATATTTATTCATAATGAATTTTGTTTCTTCTAAAATTGTATTCATAATTAATCTCATTCCTTTATTACACTATCTATATAAACTATACTATATTTTGCTTATTTTTTCAACTTTTATTGATTTTTCATGAATTTTACGATAAAATAATAAAAAAATAAAAGAGGTTAGAATATGGAAAACCAAAAAAAGAAAAAAACACGGAGTAACTCCAAAAATAAATGAAAAATCAAATAGTAAAGCTAAAGCTAAACCAAATGGAAAGACAAATAGCAATACTAAAGCCAAACAAAAAACAAATAGCAATGCCAAGGCAAAACCAAAAACAAATGGACAAATAAATTCTAAAACAAGTTCAACGAAAAAAACTCCTAATAAACCTAGAAAAGTTCAAAACGAGAATGTGAAAAATATTACAAAATCTAATACAATTTCAAGAGAAAATCCAATGTCTAATACAAAATCAAAGTCAGAAATTTCAGCAAGAAAAATAGAAAAAAATATAAAAAATAATACAATCACTTCTAAAAATTCTAATATTGTAAAGTTGAAAACAGATTTTGATTCTAAAAATTTAGTACATACTAAAAATTTGAAGATTTTCCTTGTTGCAGTTATTTTGATTTTTACTGTTTTAGTTGGACGTATCGGTTTTTTACAATTTGTACAAGGAAATTATTTAAAGGAACTTGCTTATAAACAACAGGCTATTAATCAAATTATTAGTCCAAAACGTGGAAATATTTATGATTCTACTGGAAAGGCGCTTGCAATTAGTGCTCAAGTGGATACTATTACTATTAACCCTACTAAAATAGTCAAAAATAATGAAGAAGCTACAAAAGAACATAAAGAAAAAGTTGCTAAAGGTTTATCTGAAATTTTTGAATTAGATTATGAGGAAATTTTAAAAAAAGTTAATAGTGATACTCAAGTAGAGACTATTATAAAAAAAGTTGAGCAAGAAAAAGTTGATAAGTTAAAACAATGGATGGAGGATAATAAAATTTCAGTTGGTATTAATATTGATGAAGATACTAAAAGATATTATCCTTATGGTACTGTTGCTTCTAATGTTATTGGTTTTTGTGGAATGGATAACCAGGGTTTAAGTGGTATTGAGGCAAAGTGGGAAAGTGTTTTAACTGGTACTCCCGGAAAAATTGTAAGTTCGAAAGGTAATAATCAACAAGAAATTCCTAATGCAAAAGAGACATATATTTCAGCTGAAAATGGTAGTGATTTGACTTTAACAATTGATTTGAATATTCAATCTATTGTTGAAAAGTACTTAAAACAAGCTGTTGAAGAAAATGAATGCTCTAGGGGTGGAAATGTTATTGCTATGAACCCTAAAACTGGTGATATTATTGCTATGGCTTCATACCCAGATTATGACTTAAATTCACCTTATACACCAAATGCTACATTGGCTAAAACTTATGATTCTCTTTCTACACAAGAAAAGAGTAATGCTTTATTTAAAATGTGGAATAATAAATCTGTGTCTGATACTTATGAGCCAGGTTCAGTATTTAAGTTGATTACTGCTGCTGTTGCTTTGGAAGAAAATATTACTTCAACTGATAAGACAAATGATTTTTATTGTAAAGGTTTTGAAGAAGTTGCTGACCGTAAAATCTCTTGTTGGTCTTCTAATCCACATGGTGTACAAACTTTAAGAAAGGCTTTGTGTAATTCTTGCAACCCTGCTTTTATTCAACTGGGTCAAAGAATTAAAGCTCCTACTTTATATAAATATTATGATGCTTTTGGCTTATTCAACTCTACTAATTCTGGTTTGTATGGAGAACAAAATAGTTTGTTTTTGGATTTGGATAAAGTTGGCCAAGTTGAACTTGCTACTATGTCTTTTGGACAAAGAACATTTACTGTAACTCCACTACAAATGGTTACTGCTATTTCTTGCATTGCAAATGATGGTATTCTTATGAAGCCTCGTATTGTAAAGGAAATAACTAATACTGATACTGATTCTGTAACAGAAGTTTCTACTTCTGCAGTTAGACAGGTTATTTCTAAACAAACAGCTGAACAGGTTAAATCTATGATGGAGTCAGTTGTAACTGATGGTTCTGGTAGACATGCTGCTGTTTCTGGATATTCTATTGGTGGTAAAACAGGAACTTCTGAACCTCTTGATTCTAACGTAAATGAGGGTTATGTTGCTTCTTATGTGGCTATTTCTCCAATTGAGGATACTCGGAATTGTTCTGCTTCTTACATTATATGACCCTGATCCACATAATAGAATTAATGGACATCAAGGTGGACAAGTTGCAGGTCCTGTTGTGTCTCAAATGTTGTCTGAAATTTTGCCTTATTTGGGTGTTCCTTCTAGCGAAGATGCTTATAGCAATACAAATTCAAGTAACTTTATTACTGTTCCAGATGTACGAAATAAAACTGTCGCAGAAGCAGAAAAGATATTAAAGGCTGCAGGATTTACTACTAAATCATATGTTAATGGAGATGCTAATTCTACATTGGTAGAAGACCAAACTCCAAAACCTGGAAATTTATTACCAAAAGGTGCTATTATTATCCTTTATGGACAGGGAAATAGCATTTCTACTTCAGTAGAAGTACCAGATTTGAAAGGCTTGGGTGCTTCTGAGGCTACAAATATCTTAAAGTCTAAAAATTTGAATATTAATATTGAAGGCTCTGGTGTGGTTGTTTCACAAGATTATGCTAAAGATGAACAAGTTCAAGAGGGGACTATTATAAAGGTAACTTTAAAACAAACTCTTACACAAGCACATTAGAATATAACAAGGAGTATGAGTAAAAATTTTCGACATTTTAAAATTGCTTTACATGCTCCTTTTTTTATGCTCTGTTTTTATTCCATTGTTTCACTTTCCCAATATTTTTTTAATAAGTTGTCTAATTTTCTGATTTTATTAAATTCCTTTAAGATGTTTGGTATTGCATTTTCTGGTTCTCCACGCAAATATATCATCCATGCTTCTTGCTTGTTTTTTGGTTTTATACCATTTGGATTGAATTTTTGAAGTTCTATTGCATATAATTCTATTTGGTTTTCGTTTTTAGATGGTATTGCAATTTTACTATAATAATTTTCTGTTTTTAAGTAATTGAAGTCTAATAGATTGATTGTAACAGTTTTACAAGGTGTTCTGTTGTCATTATAATTTAACTGATTTGAGTGTATTTGAGCATAGTATAATAACATTTTGTTTTGGGCATAAAAACCATCTATAAATTGAATTCCTACATTTAGTTCTTCTTCTGTTTTTAATTTTATTCTTACATCTGCTATTCCAAAGTTTTCTTCTGATGGCAAATTTTTTGCTCTTTCTTGTAAATATGGATTTAGTTGAATTTCTTTGATTTCTTTATTTAAAAAAACTTCTATAAAATCTTGTAAGATATCTAAATTATCTTTTGAATTTAAAATCTTTCGTAACACTCTGTTACTTTTGGATACAAACTTTCTATTCATAAATTTCTTTTAGTCGACTTTTCCTCCTTATAGTGATTTTGTTAATTATATAATCTATTTAGTAGTATAATTTGTATATAGTTGTTTTGTCAATATATTTTTTTAAATTTATTCCATTTTTCATCGCAAAATTCGACAAAAAGTCAAGTATTATCCATTATTCATGTGTTAATACTTAACATTTTTTAATAAATTTACTACATTTTCAATACTTGTATTTGGCGTAGATGCTCCTGCCATTATTCCTATTTTATTGTATTTAGATAGTTCCTCTATGTTTAATTCTTCTGATGTTTCAATCCAAATTACTTTGCCTTTTTTATTTGCTATTTCATATAGTTTTTTGGTATTTGAGCTATTTTTTCCACCAATAATAATCATGTAATCTACTTCTTTAGCTATTTTTTCTGTTTCTTTTTGCCTGTTTTGTGTTGCTTTACAAATTGTATTTTTTACATTAAATTCTATTTCTTGTGATAAATTTTCTTTTAAAATTTGTTGTATTTTTAAAAATTTTTCATTATCATATGTAGTTTGAGATACTAGTATGACTTTATTTATTTTAGATTCTTTTATTTTTTTTATTGCTTCTGGTATTTCATCTTCTTTTTCTATAATTGTACTGTTTTCTCCTGCATGGTTAATTGTTCCTATATTTTCTGGATGGTTAGGTGTTCCACATAAACAAATATAAAATCCGTCATTTTTATATTGTTCTACTATTTTGTGTATTTTTGATACATTTGGACAAGTGTAATCTTTTAGTGTAATTCCTAGTCTTTCTGCTTTTTGATATGTTTCTTTTGGCTCACCATGTGACCTAATAATTGTAGTTCCTTTTGAGTCTTCTATTTTGTTTATAAATTTTATGCCTTTTTTTCTTAGTTCTTCTATTGCTTGTTTATTATGGATTAATTCTCCTAAACAATAAATTTCATTATATTTTTTTAATTCTTGCTTAGCTCCATCTACTGCTCTTTTTACTCCATAACAAAAACCTGCTGTTTTTCCAACTATAATTTCCATAGAATTCTCCTTTTTGTTTATTTATTTCACCTATTAAGGATATAATTAAAATTTGCTACATTAATATATAGCAAATTTTTGACTTTTTATGTTGAAGCAATGTAATATCCTACTCCTCTTTTTGTAATTAATATTTTTGGTATAGATGTATCTTTTTCTATTTTTTCTCTAATTCTTCTAACTGTTACATCAACTGTTCTGATGTCTCCATAGTATTCATATCCCCATACTCTTTCTAATAGTGTTTCTCTTGTTACTACTTGTTCTGGTTGAGATGCTAAAAATTTTAGTACTTCAAATTCTCTTAAGGTTAAATCTATGATTTCTCCTCTTACTTTAACTTCAAATTTGTCTAAATCTAATTCTAAATCTCCAACTTCTAATTTACTTTCTTTTTTCTTTTCTTTATTAATTGATTGTTCTACTTCTTTATCATTAGAAACAACTTCTGCTTTTCTTAGGTTGGCTTTTACTCTTGCTACCATTTCTCTTACACTAAAAGGCTTGGTAATATAGTCATCTGCTCCTAATTCTAAGCCTAAAACTTTGTCAATTTCTTGATCTTTTGCTGTTACCATGATGATTGGAACATTGTATGACATTTTTATTCTTTTGCATACAGATAAACCATCTAATTTTGGCAACATGATGTCTAATAATATTAAGTCTGGTTTTTGTTCTAATGCTATTTCTACTGCTGATACTCCGGTCTCCTGCTTCAATTAGTTTGTATCCTTCTCTTTCTAAGTTGTGTATTAATACACCTCTAATTGCTTCTTCATCATCTACAATTAAAATTGTTTTTATGCCTTTTTCTAATTCTTCTTCCACAAAAATTCCGCCTTTCTAAATATAGCTTTATTTTTATATTTTATTTATATCACAATTTATTCCATTATACAAGGCTTTTTATGAAATTTTTCCTCCACCTAGTACAATTCCTTCATTATCATAGAATACAATGGACTGCCCTTTTGTAATTGCTCTTTGTTTTGTATCAAATATTACTTTTGCTCCATCTTTTTCTGGATATATTGTGACTTTTGCTTCTTTTGCACGATACCTGATTTTTGCCATACAATTTATTGGTTCGTTTTTAGGTTCTATTGCTTGCCAATTTAATTCTTTTGCATATAGTTGGTTTGTGTATAATTGTTCTTCAGTTCCAACTACAACTTCGTTTTTTTGTTTATTTAATTCTATTACATATAATGGCTCTGAATATGCAATTCCTAGCCCTTTTCGCTGTCCTATTGTATAGTTTATTAAACCTTTGTGCCTTCCTAGTATTTTTCCATTTTTTAATACAATATTTCCTACGGATTGCTTGGTTTTTCCATATTCTTTTAAAAAGTTTTGATAATTGTTATCTGGTATAAAACATATTTCTTGACTGTCTTTTTTTTGTGCAACATTTAAGTTATTTTCTGATGCAATTTTTCTTATTTCTTCTTTGTCATTATATTTTTGCAACGGAAATATTATATTACTCAATATTTCTTTGGGAATTGTATATAAAAAGTAGGTTTGGTCTTTTTTTTCTTCTTTGCATTTTTTTAGAACATGTTGTTTGTAGTTTTCAGAAAATTCAATTGATGCATAATGACCTGTTGCAATGTAGTCACATTCTAATTCTTTTGCTTTTTGATAAAAACTCCCAAATTTTAAATATTTATTACATTCTATACATGGATTTGGTGTTCTTGCTTTTTCATATTCTTGTATAAAATTATTTATTACCTTTTCTTTGAATTCGGTTTTACAATCTATGGTATAGTGTGGTATTCCGAATTAAGTCACAGACTCTTTTTGCATCATATATTGCTGTGTTCTTACAACAAGTGCTTTCTTCATCTTTTAATTCCCATAGTTTCATTGTACAGCCAATTACTTTATATCCTTGTTTCTGTAAAAGAACAGCAGATACTGAACTATCTACTCCTCCACTCATTCCTAATAAGACTTTTCTTTTTTCCATTTTTATCATTCTTTCTTGAACAAATTATAAATATCGTAATTATTTTTCCATTAATTTATGTTTTGCTTCTTCTAATGCAATAGAAAGTTGGTCTGGACATGAAGTTCCTCTATAACCACATGGTATTCCTTTTAATCTTTGTATTGCTTCCTCTATTTTCATTCCTTGTATTAGGTTTGAAACACCTACTGTGTTTCCTGCACAACCTCCTACTATTGTAACTTTTTTTATAATGTCACCATCTAATTCGATTATCATTTCTTGTGAACATACTCTGTCACTTGGTTTATACCTATATTCCATTACTTTTCCTCCAAAATAATTTTTTATATCTTAAAGTTAATAAATTAATTGCAATCTAATTTTATATGTACATCTTTTAGTTGTTGCTCTGTTACTTTTGACGGTGCATTCATTAGTAAGTCTCTTGCTTTTTTGTTTTTTGGAAATGCAATTATTTCTCTTATGTTTTGTGAGTCTGCTATTAGCATAACCATTCTGTCTACTCCTGGTGCTGCTCCTGCATGTGGTGGTGTTCCATATTGGAATGCATTATATAATGCTCCAAATCTGTTTTTTACTTCTTGTTCTGTATATCCAGCAATTTCAAATGCTTTTACCATTGTTTCTGGATTATGATTTCTTACTGCTCCTGATGCCATTTCATATCCATTACATACTAAGTCATATTGGTATGCTAAAATATCTAATGGGTCTTTGGTATTTAGTGCTTCTAATCCACCTTGTGGCATAGAAAATGGATTGTGTGAAAAGTCTATTGTTCCTTCATCTGATAGTTCATACATTGGAAAGTCTACTACAAAACAGAATTTATATACTCCTTTTTCTATTAAGTCTAATTTCTTTCCTAATTCAATTCTGATTAATCCTGCTATTTTTTGTGCTTTTTCAAATTCATCTGCAATAAAGAATATTGCAGAATTTTTTTCTACTTTGTATTCTTTTTCTAGTTGTTCTTTCATTTCTTGGGTAATAAATTTTGAAATTCCTCCTGTTAATTCTCCGTTTTCTTCTAGTTTTACCCATGCTAAACCTTTTGCTCCTACTTCTTCTGTTGTTGCAAATTCTCCCATTTTGTCAAAGAATTTTCTACCTTGTGCTGCTCCATTTTGAACTACAATTGCTTTTATTGTTTTTCCTTTGAAACTGTTAAATTCAGAATTTTCAAATATTTTTGTTACATCTTGTATTATTAATGGATTTCTTAAGTCTGGTTTGTCAATTCCGTATTTTTCCATAGCTTCTTTATATGGAATTCTTACAAATGGTCCTTCGTCTACTTTCCAATTTGTAAATTTTTTGAAAGTGTATGGAACTACTTCTTCAATTACTTTGAATACATCTTCTTGTGTTGCAAAACTCATTTCAAAGTCTAATTGAT
>JAAWEC010000155.1 GCA_022794095.1 Clostridia bacterium | reverse complement strand
TTCTTACTCTTTCTTACTTCTTAAACATCGAAAAAAATTCAAAACGATTTTTCCTATACAACAAAAAATGTTGTTATATCAATATAACAACATTTTTTATTATTTTAATCTCCATGCCTTTTGTGGTGTTGTTCCATCATATATATCACTACTAAAATCTAATGTTGCATTTTTGGAAAGCACTACAACAGGACGAACACCTTTAGCATAAGTTCCTTCACCAATTTCCCAATTTGTAGTAACAACATAAAGTGGAACACCATCCACTCTACCCCCTTTGACATCTCTCCAACCAAATCTAGCACGGTCTTCTACACAATGAATACAATCATCAGATAACCAATAATGTTCTGTTGTATTTTCTTTTGCATTAACATCTCCATCTGGACAATAAGTATTTGCTACAAGAGTATCATACATTGGACATTTTGTATCAATCATATATGTATAAGTTGTTGCCTTTACTACAACTGGATTTTCGGCACTAGGCATTCTAAACTCATTCTTCTCTTTATCATAAAAAGCCCAACCTGATGCATAAGAAAATATTTGTTGCTCACCTGGAATATACCCTACTAAATTATTAATGTCTTCTACTTTTATATTTCTTCCACTTCCATAACTTGAAGTATACAAGTTTTGACACATATTATTTAAAATCGTTTTGGCATTTTCGAATCCAGCTCTTCCTTTTAGATATAATCCTGTATTCCCTCCATCTGTCAAAGTGTTGCTACTTGCTACAATTTCCACTTCTCCATTTGGTGTGATATTCATAACACGCCATGTTGTTGTTTTGTCTGTTTGAAATGTCTGTACATCAGTATAACCCGTTTCTTCTACTTTGGTTGCATATTCTTTTTCTTGCAATTTTTCTCCATATTGTATATAATCTCCTACTTTGACATATTTTGCAATTGCATCTTTGTTTCCATCTAAATTTTCTATATAATCTGCCATATCTTGGATTCGTTCTTCTTCTTTTTTTGCTTCCTCTTCATGCTTTGTTTTCGCTTCCTGTGCTTTTGATAAAATTCCATTATCTCCTGTTAATGTTGCTATACTAATTCCTGCTAAAATAAGCAAAACTATAATTGTTATAATTAATGCAATTAAAGTAATTCCCTTATTTATTTCTCTTTTTTCTTTCGTTGTTATCATATTTTATTTATTCCCTTCTATTTTTTTCATTGTAACAATCTTCTAAGGTTATGTTAATAACTTTTTGCTTAAAACATTTTGCTTATTTTTTCCTATATTTGAATTATTTTGATTTCTTTGTTGTCTTTTTCGTGGTCTTTTTTCTTGGCTTTTTGGTTGTTTCTTTTTTTATTTCTTCTGCTTCTTCTGGATTCCACTTCTCTCCTTTCTTTGGCTTGTTCCATGAGATGTAGTCACATGATGCTGGGTTGTTTTCACATATGTAGTAGTTTCTTTTTCTTTTTGTTTTTCTTACTTGTACTGTTGCTCCACATTTTGGACATGGTATGTCTATTGTTTCTATTATTGGTTTTGCGTTTTTACATTCAGGATACCCTGGACACGCTAAAAATTTGCCATATCTTCCAAATTTGTATACCATCATTCTTCCACATTTTTCACATTGTAC
>JAAWEC010000134.1 GCA_022794095.1 Clostridia bacterium | reverse complement strand
GCTACTTTAGTAATTCCAATTCATATGGATAATCCAGCATTTCCACCAAACTTTGATTTCATAAAAGAAATGTTTGAAAAATATGAAGTAGATTATGAAATATTAGAAAATGATGAAAGTATTGAAATAGAATAGAAGCAGTGTAGCATTATGTATAAACTACTTTGAGGTTCCAATTTGGAACCTCAAAAGTTAACGTAAAAGTAATTGACAAATGTAATAAAATAACTTATAATGAATATAATAAAAGAAACAATAATTTAATTATTGTTTAAAAAGTGGTAAGCCTCTACCATAAGTGAGGAACGAAAAAAGAGGTGAGCCTCTACCATAAAGTGGGGAACGAAAAAAGAGGTGAACTTCTACCATAAAGTGAAGAACGAAAAAAGTAGGGATACCAGAAATGGTATCCTAATTTATTAAGGAGCAATCAATTTTAATAATATGATACCAATTCCAATAGAGCAATGTATAAAAATTGATGTTGAAAATGAACAAGATGAAACATATAAAACATTATTATATAAGCAAATACATTGGTGTAACCAAAAGGAAAATGCAAATATAATCTTAAATAGAGCTAAAAATTTATATAATCGAGTTATAAGCAAATAAAAAAATAAGGTGTATATATTCCATTTTAAAAAAAGATATAGTAAAATATATTTGTGTTAAGAATTTGTCATTATATAGTAGATGGAGGAATGTAAAGACAATGAAAATAAGAATATAGGTTTCTTTATAGTCAATATAAATAAATTTTAAAAGAGGTTAAATATATGAATATTATAGAAATTTATAAAAAATATCATTTGCCAGAAAACTTACAAATGCATATGTTAAGAGTTGCTGCATGTAGTAATTTTATAATAGATAATTGGATAGGACAAGAAATAGATAAAGAATTAATTTTAAGAGTTAGTTTGTTACATGATATGGGAAATATGGTCAAAATATCAGAGGACTTTGCAAAAGATGAAGAATTTTTAAAAATAAGAAAAATGTATTTTGACAAATATGGAACTAATGACCATGAAATCAACTTAGAAATTGGAAAAAATGAAGGACTGACTAAAAAAGAAGTTATTATATTAGATGGAAAAAGATCAAGAAAAAATGAGGAGACATTAAAATCAAATTCCTATGAAAGAAAGATATGTGCTTATTGCGACCAAAGAGTAGCACCAAATGGAGTAGTAGGAATAAGAGAAAGACTAGAAGATGTAAAAGTTAGATATAAAGATAAACCATTATCAGTATGGTCTAATGAACAAAAAGCTAATCATTTAATTGAATGTTCTTTAGGAATCGAAAAACAAATAATGAAGTATTGTAGTATATCTCCAAAAGATATAAATGATGAGAGCATTGAAAAGTACATAGAAAAGTTAAGAAAATACGAAATATAGGAGGCAAAAAATGATAGATAATAAAAAGGTGGTTTTGGTGACAGGTGGAACAAGTGGAATTGGACTTGGAACAATAGAATATCTATTAGAACAAGAAAATTATGAAATTATTTCTCTTTCAAGAGGAGATAAAAATTTATCTTTAGCAAAAGAAAAATTAGGAGATAAAGCAAATAATGTTACATTTTTAAATGGGGATATTAGCAAAAAAGGTGATTGTGAAAAAGTATATAATGAAATAAATAACAAATATGGGAAACTAGATGGGTTAGTAAATTCAGCAGGAATTATCAAATTAGGTGGAATAGAAGAACAAACTTTGGAAGAATGGAACAATTCCATAAATATCAATCTAACAGGAATATTTTTATTAACCAAAACATTATTACCAGTACTTAAAAAAGGAACAAATACATCAATTGTAAATATTTCATCAATGTCATCAGAAAGAGCAGGAGGGTCAATAGCTTATTGCGCAAGTAAAGCAGGAGTAGATATGCTAACTAAATATATGGGGCAAGAACTTGGGAAATATAATATAAGAGTTAATAGTGTGAATCCAGCAGCAGTATATACTAATATTTATGTAGCAAGTGGAGATTATACACAAAAAAGTTATGATAGATGGTCAGAAGATAAAAAGAAACTATATCCACTAGGAAGAATAGGAGATGCTAAAAAAGATATAGCACCAACAGTAGAATTTTTATTGTCAGATAAATCTTTATGGACAACAGGAGCCGTATATTTAGTCGATGGTGGAAAGAGTATATAAAGGAAAGAGGAAAATATATGGAAAAAATAGCGATAATATCAGATATTCATGCTAATATAGTTGCTAAAGATATAGCACCATTGGTATTTTGAAATATAATTTATTTTTTCAATTTTATGATATAGTAACCATAAATAATGTAATATTTAGAAAAGAGGAAATATAATGAGTGAAATCACTGAAGAAATAAAACAAGAATTATTAGTTAGATGCGAAAAATCAAAAGAAAAAGATGGATATGATTTTTGGAATGAACATATAAAATATGTAGTTGAAAATGCTATAAGACTAGCAAAAGAATATGAAGCAGATGTTGAAATAGTAGAATTAGGAGCATTATTACATGATATAGCAATGCCATCAAAGTATGGAGGAAGAGAACAACACAATATTTATGGTGCAGAAATTGCAGAACAACTATTGACGGAATTAAATTACCCAAAGGAAAAAATAGAACATGTTAAAAATTGTGTATTAAATCATAGAGGAAGTAAGGATAGACCACGAAACACAATAGAGGAACAATGTGTAGCAGATGCAGATGTAATAGCTCATTTT
>JAAWEC010000133.1 GCA_022794095.1 Clostridia bacterium | reverse complement strand
CATCACTACTTCCATGTGCTTTTACAACTGGTTTTTTTACTCCTAAAAATAATGCTCCTCCATAAGACTTGTAATCCATGGTTTTGCTAAATCGTTTTATTGCTGGCAAAGCTGGAATTGCAAAAATTTTTGCTAATATGTTTTTTGTAAAACTTTCTGTTAATGATTTTTTTACAAATTTGCCTAATCCTTCTGTTGTTTTTAAAAATACATTGCCTGTAAAACCATCTGCTACAATTGCATCTATTTTACCAGAAAATGCATCTCTTCCCTCTACATTTCCTACAAAGTTTAGGTTTAATTCTTCTGCTTTTTCTTTTAGTAATTTATAGCTTTCTTTTACTAATTCATTTCCTTTTGTTTCTTCTGTTCCAATATTTAGCAAGCCAATAGCAGGTTTTTCAATCCCATATGTATTTTTTAAATAAATGCTAGACATTTGGGCAAATTGTAATAAATTAATTGGTTTGCAATTTGTATTAGAGCCTGCATCAATTAATAATAATTGACTTTTATATGCTGGCAAAATTCCGTGCTAGTGCTGGTCTATCAATACCTTTAATTCTACCAACAATTAATGTTGCTCCGAGTTAGTAAAGCTCCTGAATTTCCTGCTGATATGAATACGTCACCCTCATTTTCTTTTAGCATTTTAAATCCAACTACCATAGAAGCATCTTTTTTGTGTTTGATAGCCATTGTTGGTGTGTCTTCCATTTCAATGGTTTCTGTTGCATTTTTTATTTTTAACCTGTCTGAAATTTCTTCTAATTCTTTTCCATATATCTCTTTTATTCTATTTCTAATTACTTCTTCTTTTCCAACTAATACAACTTCTGCTTTTACTTTTTTTATTGCATTTACTGCTCCTTTTATGTTTGCATCTGGTGCATTGTCTCCTCCCATTGCATCTAGTATAATTTTCATGATATTCCTCCCTTAGGTTTGCTATTTAATTATATTTTTGATAACTATATTTTATTATTCTTTATAGAAAAAAGCAAGAGATTTTATAATTTAATTTGAAAATAGGATTTTGAAGACATTTCACTGTCTCAAAATCCTATTTCTTTTTATATAGTTTCCAACTTATAATTAATATAATTCCTATTCCCATAATTATAATAAATGCAATACTTGAATTTTTTAATTGTCCAAAAGGTGGAATAATTCTAATTATTTCTGAAAGCCCAGGGTCACTTGTTCCTTGTATTTTTCCATCAATTTCATATGCTATAGCTGAATTTTGAAATTCATATTCTTTAGTCCCCAACAATCGACTGGCTTCCATAGTAGCTTCAAATGTACCAAATGGTTCAATTGCTGGATTGTATCTATCTCCATATACTTTTAATGTGGCTATTTCTTTCAGGACATCACATTCCCATCCTTCTGAATCACAGACCAATCCACCTCCTAATTTCTGTTGTATTACTAATTTTTCACATGGTCTGACTGAATTATTTTTAACTTTAATTTTACATTCTACTTCTATTCGTGCACCTTGTATAATTTCATTATCTGCAATTAAATAAATAGAATCTGCTATAAATGCATCTTTTAATTTACCTACTGTTTCTCCATCTCTTAATTCTATTGAATTTATCATATTTCCATTTGCTGTATATAATCTTATTTTGTAAAATTCTTGCTCAACAACTAATGGATATGGTACTTTTTCTGGTGGGTTTGGGGTTGGTGTTGGTGTTGGTGTAGGGTCTTGAGTAGGATTTTCTTCCTCTTTTGGTTTTTCTGGTGTACTAGGATTTTCTTCGCTTTCTTGTATTTTTTTACTTGATATACTATGAGCTTTTATAAATATTGCTGAATCAAGAATACTATCTCCTACATCTGCTATTACTAATTTTAATCTATTAGTTTCTCCTGCTTTTACATTTGCTTGACAACTTAATAATACACTATATCCTAAAAAACCAAGGTTTTCTCCATTTTTATTATCATGATAATAATCTCTATGCTTATTTCTTAGACTTACCATTGAAACTGTATCTTTAGTTCCAGGTATTTTTGCTATGTTTTCTCCATTTACATATAAGGCAAAAGTATCATTAAAACCATCTGGTTGGTCAAATTCTTCTGAAGCAAATACATATTGAAAAGAAATATAATCACTATCTGATACAGCATCAAATTCAATTGAAACAGCATCATGCGTTAATTGCGTATTTTTTGATCCTCCTAAAATTTTTTCTAAATCTTCATCACCATTGTACTCACGCGAATTCCAAGCACCACATAAATAAGTTTTTTCAGGTCCAAAGACATTGACTGAAGTTCCTGTAGTTAAAATAACTCCATCATTTAAATTTTCGAATTCTTCAACATAATTTGCTCCTTCAAAACGTCCTATCTGACTTGGATATCCTTTTGTTTTTACATTTGATATTGTAACTCCTTCTCCTACTAAAAAATCTCCTATTTCTTCTGCTTTTATTATTTCTGTTTTTGTTTTTGCATAAGAAAAAATTGGATATATCCTAAAAAAACATAAAAATAAAATTATAGAAACTATACATTTACTATTTTTCATATCCAATCACTCCTTATAAATAAAAATACCCTCTACCTTTATTTTACACCTTTTTTACTGATTTGTCAAAAATTACAAAAAAATGTCGCATGGAGAAACGTCCCCAATACGACATTTTTATATTTAAGCTAAGATATCAGCAACGACACCTGAACCAACTGTTCTACCACCTTCACGAATAGCGAATCTTAATCCTTTTTCGATAGCGATAGGTGTGATTAATTCGATTG
>JAAWEC010000132.1 GCA_022794095.1 Clostridia bacterium | reverse complement strand
TATTAAATTTACACAACTTTTTCTAAAAGATTGATTTTTTAGAAAAATATAGCTAAAATAAAATTAGTTATTAAAATATTAATTTTTTTCAAGTTATCAATCGGAAGGAAATCCGATTTACACAACTTTTACGATAGTCTCATATAATAATTAATACTTTATAATAAACTTGCCATCTTTATAAACTAAAGTATCTCCATTTTTAGCATTTTTAGGAACATCATCTATTGGGATGTTTTCTGTTTTATTGGTATTAATGTTTTTACAAACAGCAAAATCAACACTTATATCAAAAATTTTATAATATTCTGGCAAAATGCTTATTTTTGAAGAAAGAGTAGCATAACTACATTCATTTAAAAGTTCATCAATATTATTTGGATTGGCTGAAATACCAGTAGAATCCACACGAAAATCATTTGAAGAAACTTTTTTAATAGCATCACCAACTTTAGGAGATGTTCCTTTTAAGTATGATTTAGGGACATTATATATAGTTTTAGAAGAGTAATCAAAGCAAACTGCGAAATTTCCTTCAAATTTTGCAAAATGCAAATTAGTATTATTCGGTAAGTTTTCTAAAATTGAATTACTTGTTTGTAATTCCAAATAATTTTGTAATTCATGAATAAAGTTATCAACTAAACTGCCTTTGATATTATCATGAAATTTATTATCTAATAAATTTAAGCTATTTAATGAAAAATTTAAAAAATCGTTCAAATTAGTTCCTCCTTATGGTATAATTTTTTAGGTGATAATAATGAAAAAATTTAAAACTGCCATAATAGTTATAGTAATAACAATGAGTATAGGTAATGTAAGTTTATCACATGGTGGTAACATTACAGGTTGGAAAGATAAAGATTCAAACTATATAACTGAATATAATGGAAAATATTATGGCTATCACAAAGAAAATGGAGTGGTTCATTATCATCAAGTAAAGTGGGATGAAGAAAAGCAAAAATGGGCAATTGTTGCTCCTGCTATATATTATGATGAGAACTTTAATAAAAAAGAAAATGATTATAAGGAAAATACAAATAAAATTGAGGTAGAATTAGTGTCAACTGTTGATGGAGATACAGCAAAATTCAAAATGAATGGAGAACAAATCACTGTAAGATTTTTAGGAATTAACACAAAAGAAACAGTAGATCCAAAAAGAGGAGAAGAAGCTTGGGGAAAAGAAGCGAGTGATTTTACAAAAGAAAAAATAAAAAATGCTACTAAAATAGAATTAGAATTTGATAGTTACGCAGAAGAAAAAGATAAATACAATAGATATTTAGCTTGGATATGGATAGATAATGAATTATTACAAAATTTATTAGTTGAAAATGGATTGGCAGAGACTTATATGTTACAAAATAATTATAAATATGCTGGAATGTTACAAGAAAGTGAAGAAATTGCAAAAAATAATAAACTTGGGATTTGGAGTGAGGAAACAAGTAATATACAAAACAATGAAAACGAAAATCAAACGATAGGAAACCATCAAACAGGTGCTAAAGATTATAAGTTATTATACATGATTATAAATATCATAATAATATTAATTATAAGCATATTTAATATAGCACAGAAGAAGAAAAAAAGAAAGTAGTTTTAAATAAAAAGTTCTAAAATTTCAGTAGAAGTATTGAAGATTTAGAACTTTTGACATATAATAGCAACAATAAAACATATCATAAAATAAAACGTTATTGATACATTACAAAATGGAGGTATGCTATGGAAAAATCTAACGAAGAAAAAAGAGTAGTAATCTATGCACGAGAAAGCAGAGATGACTATGGAGAAAACTACGAAAGAATAGAAACACAAAGAGATTTACTAATAAAATATTGTAAAATCCATGGATATACCAACATTATAGACATCATAATGGATGATGATAAAAGTGGAACAGATTTTAGTAGATTTAATGACATAAAAGAAAGAGCCCAAAATAAAGAAATAGATGTAATTATTTTCAAAAACTCTGCAAGACTTGGAAGAAATCAAAGAGAAGCACTAGAATTTGTAGAATATCTTGAAGAACAAGGTGTAGAAATAATATTTGAAGATGAGCAATACAATGAGGAAATGTTTGGTCTATATGCATGGTTTAATGAAAGAAGAGCAAGAGATGACAGCAAAAATATAAGAAGAAATTTAAGGCACAAAATAGAAGAAGGAGACTTACTTGTAAAAGCAATATATGGATATAACAAAGATGGAAAGCAATTAATTGTAAACGAAGAAACAGCTCCAGTAGTACAAGAAATATTTGAACTATATTCCAAAGATTGGGGTTATCAAAAAATAGCAACATATCTAAACAAAAAGGAAATACCAACACCTTCTCAAAGCAGAGGATTTGCAAATAGCAAGCAAACAGCAAACTGGAAAGCACAGCATATAGTAAGAATTTTAGATGACAGAAGATACATTGGAGATTATGTAGGTGGGCACACAGAAAAATTAAGTTTTAAATCAAAAAAAACAAGGATAAAAGCACAAGAAGAATGGACTATCATAGAAAATCATCATGAGCCAATTATTGATAAAAAACTATTTGAAAAAGTACAAAAAATAAGAAAGAAAAGAAAAAAAGAAAGTGATAAATATAACAATGGCTTTAAATTTGTAGATGTAGAAAATAACTTGTACTCAGGTCTTTTATATTGTGGAAGATGTGGAACACAAATGTATAAAAGAAAAGGAAGTACAGGAATAAGAAAAAGACCAGATAGTTATTTATGCAAGAAATATAGTAATGAAGGTGCAATAAAAGAAGATATAAGAAAAGACTATGGGTGTAAACCACACAGAATAAGAATAGAGTATTTAGACCAGATAGTAAATACATATATAGACAATTTAGTAAGTAATCCAGAATTCAAAAGTTTTGTAACAGATAATGTAAAAGCAATTAATACAAATAAGCAAACATTAAAAACTACTTTAAACAAATCAAAAGCAAGCTTAGAAAAATTACAAAAACAATACAAACAAGTATATGAAGATAAGCTAAATGACTTAATTCCTGAATTTATATATAAGGATAAAAAACAAGAACTAGAAAAGAAAATAAAAAATGAAAAAGAAAAATTGAAAGAGATAGAAAGCAAGTTCAATACTTTAAATAAATTAGAGGACAAAGAAGAACTAATATTTAAAGCAATTGAAGACATCCAAAAAAATGGACTAAAAAAAGAAGAATTATCAAGACTATTTGATAAAATAGTAGTATTTGCTCCACAAGAAATAACAAAGGCAATACAACAAGAATATAACTTAACAAATGAAATGTATCAAGAACTCTATGAAAATGGAGGTCTAGCATTTCAATTAAAATTCATGTATCCACAAACTATCACAAACAGGAGGATGTGACATTGGAACTAGACCAATTGACTTACATTTAAAAGCATTTGAAAAATTAGGAATAAATATTAATAAAAACTATGGAAATATTACCTGCATATGTGATAAAATAATAGGGGAAAAAATAGACTTAGATTTTCCAAGTGTAGGAGCAACAGAAAATGCTATTTTAGCAAGTATTTTCTGTACAGGGAAAACAATCATTACAAATGCTGCAAGAGAGCCAGAAATAGTAGACTTGCAAAAATTTTTAAATAAAATGGGAGCAAAAGTTAAAGGAGCAGGAACAGACATTATTGAGATTGAAGGTGTAAAAAAACTAAAAGATGCAAGTTACAATATTATGCCAGACAGAATAGAAACAGGAACTTTTTTATGTGTTGCAGCAATGAATGGAGGAAACATCAAAATAAAAGGTGCAAATTATAACCATATCACGCCAGTTATTCATAAATTAGAAGAAGCAGGTTGTAAATTAAAATTTGAGAAAAATGAAATAGAATTGCAAGCACCAAGAAGATTAAAAGCAGTAGACCTAAAAACAATGCCATATCCAGGTTTTCCAACAGATATGCAATCAATTTTTACAACAAGTCTAACTTTAGCAAAAGGAACATCTATTGTTGTAGAAAATCTATTTGAAAATAGATATAAATACACACAAGAACTAGTTAGAATGGGAGCAAAAATATCAATAGAAGGGAAAACAGCAGTAGTAAAGGGAGTTAGAAAACTTTATGGAACAACAGTAAAAGCAACAGACTTACGAGGTGGAGCAGCACTTGTTATGGCAGGGGTTTCAGCAAAAGGTAGTACAATAGTAGAAAATGTAGAATATATATTAAGAGGATATGACAATTTTGACCAAAAATTAAGAGAATTAGGAATAGACATTCAACTAAAAAAAACAAATTAAATTTCAAACAAAAGACCACTTATTAAGCTAATACTGAAATATGAAATAAAAATACTTAAAACAAAGATGAGGAATGAAGGTAATCTCTAAAAGTTAGAGAATATTAATCAGCCCACTAATGTTCTGTTATAGGAAAAATTGAAGAAATTCCTATAACAGAAACATATTCTTTAAGGAAGGAATGTAATAAAAAATGGCTAAAATAAATCCATATTATATGCAAATAGGACAAGCAGATAGAGAAAAAGAAGAATTAGAAAAGAAAAGAAAAAAGGCTAAAGAAAGAGAAAAAAGAATAAAACGAAATATTGCACAAAAAGAACAAGACTTTGACCTTGAATTAGAAACAGCAATAAAAATGAGTAATAAGAATAAAATAAAAAGAGAAGAAGAACACAAAGAAAAGCTTTCAAAGGAAGAAGAGAAAAGAAAAAAAAGAAATAAAAAAATAAAATTTGTTTTAGAAATATTATTATTGTTAGCAATTATAGTAGGAGGAATCATTTTTGCTATGTTATCACCAATTTTTAATATACAAGAAATACAAGTAAATAACAACAATCAAGTAAGTGGTGATACAATTATAAGCTTATCAGAATTAAAAATAGAAGAAAATATTTTTAGATTTAGTACTTCTAAAGTCGTTAGAAAAATAAAAGAAAATGCTTATATTGAAAATGTGAAGATACATAGAAAAATTCCAAATACAGTACAAATAGAAATAGAGGAAAGGGAGCATATATACAGTGCAGATTTTTTAGGAAAATATGCATATCTCAATAAACAAGGAT
Organism: Clostridia bacterium; assembly: GCA_022794095.1. Classification (GTDB taxonomy): domain Bacteria; phylum Bacillota; class Clostridia; order TANB77; family CAG-508; genus CAG-269. The sequence goes on along the minus strand of JAAWEC010000132.1, from coordinate 12,751 downwards.
ATATTTTAGAAATAGCAGAAGATAGTAAGCAAAAGTTGATTCTTCAAGGAATCACTACACCTGAGGAAGAAGTAGTAGAAGGTAGAAGGCTAAATGAAGGAGACTTAAAAAAACTTGAAGATGTAATAAAAATTATGAATGCAGCAAAAGAATACGAATTAGATGCAAAAGTTAAAAGTATTGATATAACTGATAAAAACGAATATAGTATATACATAGAAGAGGAAAAGAAAAAGATACACTTAGGAGATAACACAAATTTAAGTAACAAAATGTTGTATAGTAATGCCATTATTGAAAAGGAAAAAGGAAAAGCAGGAGAGATTTTTGCTAATGGAGATTTGAATAGTAAGTTTAGGGTTTATTTTAGAGAAAGCCTAGTATAACAGAAGGAATGTGATAAAAATGAAAGAAAAAGAAAAAGTAAGTATTGTTCTTGGTTTCATGTGTTTAGCATTAACAATAGGAATTTGTATACAATTAAAAACAGTAAAAGGGTCTAATTTTGTAGTTAGCCAAAACCATGAAGAAAATAATTTAAGAGCAGAGGTTTTAAAACATAAAGAAAAATATGATAACAAATATAAAGAATTAGAAAAAGCAGAAGAAGAGCTAGAAAAGGAAAGAGAGAATTCAACTCAAAACAATACTGAATTAGAAAAAAAAGAAGATGAAATAAAAAAGGGAAATAAAATGATTGGAATGACAGAAGTTGTAGGGCCAGGAGTAATAGTAACATTAAGTGATAGCAAAAAAGATGCAAATACATCATTAAATCCAAGTGATTTAGTTGTTCATGATACAGATGTTTTAAGTGTAATAAATGAATTAAAAAATGCTGGAGCAGAAGCAATTTCTATTAATGAACAAAGAATTATACCAACTAGTGGAATAGTATGTGGAGGAAATATAATTGAAATAAATGGAGAAAAGGTAGGAGCACCTTTTATAATAAAAGCAATAGGTCTTCCAGAACAATTGGCAGCTTTAGAAAGACCAGGTCGGCTATCTTGAATATTTAAAAAAAGATACAGTAGGAGCAGTATTAAAAAGGTCAAACAGCATAACAATTCCAAAATATACAGGAGTTATTACATATAAATATGCAAAATAAATTTAAAAAAAGTAGTAAAAAGAAAAGGAGATTTTTGATGAAAGACAGTATAAAAAAGGGAAAAGTAACTATGGCAATTGCTGTTTCAATTTCTTGTTTTGTACTTATGTTTGTAATGTTAATGCAATTTAAAATTGTTAATCAAACAGATATTACAGCAATTGAAAATATGAGAGAAACAGAACTTAGAACAGAACTTGCAAATTGGAAAGCAAAATATGAAGAGGCAAACACAAAGTACAACGAAACAAAATCTAAAATTGAAGAATATAAAAAAACAAAACAATCTAATGAGGAAACAGAAGAATTAGTAAATGCCGAACTTGAACAAGTAAATATGAACTTAGGAAAAACTGATATTCAAGGAGAGGGAATATGTATTAATTTAAAGGAAAACGCAAATGACGAAAATAAAAAAAAGACAAGAGCAGATGACTTATTAATGATTGTAAATAGTTTAAAGGTAGCAGGAGCAGAAGCAATTTCAATAAATAATGAAAGAATTATCAATATGTCTGATATTGTTGATATAAATTTAAATGATGATGAATGGTTTATTAAGGTAAATGGACAAAGAATTTTAGCACCATATGAAATAAAAGCCATTGGAAATCAAACATATTTGGAAAGTGCATTATTAGGAAATGGCGGATATGTAGATGAACTAAAAAAACAAGAACGTAATGTATCAATTGAAAAAGTAAATAACATTAAAATAACTAAATATAATGATGAAATTAAATCTAAATATATAGAGTAATTATAAAATTAAATAAAAAAGAAAGGAATGATTACTTATGGTAGTAGCAGCTATTATAATAGGATGTGTTTTTGGAGCAATAATAGGAATGAATGCACCTATGATTTCTTATACATATTCAAGTTATTTAGCAATTGGAATTATTGCAGCACTAGATTCAGTATTTGGAGGAATAACATCTGTTATTAATAAAAATTTTGATTTAAAAATATTTGTAACAGGTTTTTTTGGAAATGCTATTTTATCTATATTGCTAACAATTTTAGGAGAAAAGTTAAATGTAGATATATACCTAGCAGCAATTGTTGTATTTGTAGGTAGGATGTTTACAAACCTAGGAATTATTAGAAGATACTATGTAGACAAATGGTCTCAGAAATTAAAAAAATAAATAATAAAATTCATTACAAAAATATTACAAAAATATTACAAAAATATAACAAATTCTATTGACATTTGTCTAAAAATGTAATATATATACAGATAGGAAATTTATTACTAAAAATGGAGGAATTAACTTGGCAATCGGAGATATCATTGTAGGTATAGACATAGGAACTAGTAAGGTTTGCACTGTTGTAGGGGAAGTCAATAACTTTGGACAAATAGAAATAATATGTAATACCTCATATAAATGTAGTGGACTAAAGAAGGGGAAAATAATAAACGAAGAAGAAATCAGTTTAAGTATAGCAAAAACCATAAAAGATGCCGAAGATGAAACCAATTTAAAAATTAATTCAGCATATGTAACAATTCTAGGAAAATACATAACCATTGTACAAAACAGTATTACCAAGGAAGTAAAAGACAAATATGCTGGAATATCAGTAAGAGATGTTCAAAATGCCATTATACAAGTAAAAGACATAGAAATTCCTGATGGAAAAACACTAATAGATATTGTTCCAGACAAAATAACATTAGAAAATGGAAATATTGTAACAGACCCAGTTGGAAACTTAAGTTCTAGCTTCACAATTAGTGCACAAGTAATCCTAGCAGAACGAGATTATGTAAGACAGCTAAATAGTGTATTTAAAAGAGCAGGACTAGAAATTGATGGAATTGTACCAGTAGCATTAGCAGAAAGAAACCTAATTTTAGACAAAAACGAATTACATGACAATGTTATGCTTTTAGATATAGGAGCAGGAAACACAGAAATTGGAGTTTTCGAAGGTTCAACCTTTGTACATACAAATTCTATACCTGTGGGTGGAGACAATATTACCCATGATATTGCATTAGTATTAAATATTTCAGAGGAAGAAGCAGACAAACTTAAAAGGCAATATGGACTAGCTTTAAAATCCTTTATTGATAATGATAATGACATTATACTAAACACATCAAAAGATAACAATAAAAACAGGATTATCAAAAGTTCAGAATTAATAGAAATCATAGAAGCAAGAATTGAAGAAATATTTTCTATTATCAACAAAGAAATAACAAATCAAGGTGTAAAACAAAAAATCAACAATGTAGTACTAACAGGGCAAGGAATAATAAATATCAACAAAAGTGATGTAGCACGGAAAAATCAATCTAAATATTCCTGTTAAAATATCTACAGGCAGAGCAGTAAGTACTGTAAAACCAACATATAGAACAAGTTATGCTTTAGTAAGATACATTGCTGCAAGGCCATTTGCTAAAACAGTATCTAGCAATATAGATACACAAACTGATGAAAGCTTTTTAAAAACAATTATGGAGAGAATAAAAGAATTTTTTTACTCTTAAATAGGAAAAATTATGAAACTTTTTAGTTTCGCAACGCAAAATAAATCATTAAAAAGATTTTATTTTCAAAAAAAGTTATTAATTTTAAAAAATATAAAACTAGCTAAAAATAGCTAATTTAAAGGGAGGAAAAACTAAATGATGGATTACAATGAGGAAACCAATAATAATATTTCAATGATGGATGGAACAGCAACTATAAAAGTTATAGGTGTTGGTGGAGCTGGAAATAATGCTGTTAACAGAATGATTGACGCTGGAATTAAAGGGGTTGATTTCATCGCAGTTAATACAGATAGACAAGCACTACAAACATCAAAAGCAAGTACAAAAATACAAATAGGAGAAAAAATAACAAGAGGATTAGGAGCAGGAGCAAATCCTGATATTGGAGCACAATCTGCAGAAGAAAGCAAATCTGAAATAGCAGAAGTACTAAGAGGAGCAGACATGGTATTCGTTACTGCTGGAATGGGTGGAGGAACTGGAACAGGAGCTGCACCAATAGTTGCATATACTGCAAAAGAAATGGGAATTTTAACTATAGGAGTGGTAACAAAACCATTTACTTTTGAAGGAAAGAAAAGACTTTCACAAGCAGAAAGAGGAATTGAAAGTTTGAAAGGAAAAGTAGATACATTAGTTGTTATACCAAATGATAAACTATTACAAATAATAGATAGAAAAACATCTATTATTGAAGCTTTTAAATTAGCAGACGATATATTAAGACAAGGTGTACAAGGAATTTCAGACTTAATTGCAATTCCAGGTTTAGTAAACTTAGACTTTGCAGACGTAAAAACAATAATGTTAAACCAAGGAATGGCACACATGGGAGTAGGAAGTGCATCAGGAGAAAACAGAGCAGAAGATGCAGCAAAAGAAGCAATTCAAAGTCCATTATTAGAAACATCAATAGAAGGAGCAAAAGGAGTAATAATCAACATCACAGGTGGAGAAGACCTAGGATTACACGAAGTAAACACAGCAGCAGAGCTAGTACAACGCAGTGTAGACCCTGAAGCAAACATCATATTTGGTACAGTAACAGACCCTAGTATGTCAGACGAAATCCAAATAACAGTAATTGCAACAGGATTTGAAAAAAATGAACAAATCTCAAGCATTGGAATAGAAAACACAATATCAAGACCATGGAAAGAAAAAATGAACTCTATACCAGCAAGTTCAGAACCAAACTCATCACAAAATGACTTAGACATACCATCTTTCCTAAGAAAAAATAAAAATAAAAATATGTAATAAAACGTGTTTGGGCATAATTGGGACAGGCACTGAGTGACCCTTTTAGAAATGCTAAAGAATCTTTAGCAATAAAGGGGAAAAAAGTGTCGATAATTTCTTTTTTTCGCCAATAAGAAAAGACAGTTTTTTCAAAATAAAAGAAGTATAATAGTCATGCAGGTGATAGCATGACTATTTATATTGATATAGTATTAATAGAAAATTTAATAATGAACTTTATAATTTTACTAGCAACAGGAATAATTTTAAAAGAAAAAATTAAAATCATAAGGCTTTTTAGTAGTAGTTTAATTGGAGCAATTTATTCAGTAGTATCTTATATGTCAATTTTAGAAATTTATTCAAGCATGATATTAAAAATAATATTATCCATTGTAATAGTATATATAGCATTCAATCCACAAACAATGAAAAAATTGTGGAAAGACATATTAATATTTTACCTAACATCTTTTGTTTTTGGGGGAGCAGCATTTGCATTAATTTATGTTGTAAAGCCACAAGATATTTTAATGAAAAATGGGTTATTTTTAGGAACATATCCACTCAAAACAGTTATATTAGGAGCAATTGTGGCATTCATAATTATTGTAGCAGCATTTACAGTTGTAAAATCTAAAATAACAAAAAAAGATATGTTTTATGAAATTGAAATAAGTTTGAATGGAAAAATTATAAAAACAACAGCAATGCTAGATACAGGAAACGGGCTAAGAGAACCATTAACTAATACACCTGTTATTGTAGTGGAACACACTCTTTTGTATGATGTAATACCAAAAGAGATATTAAACAATTTAGAAAATTTATTAGGAGGTGAATTTGATAGCATACCAGAAAAAATAAAACAAGAATATATGTCAAAGCTAAAATATATTCCATTTTCTTCTTTAGGAAAGCAGAATGGAATGTTGCTTGGTATTAAAGCAGAAAGCATAAAAATAAAGGAAATGGATAAAGAAGAGGAAAAGAAAAATATAATTGTTGGAATATATAATAAATCATTAACAAAAAGAGGAGAATATAGAGCCTTAATGGGGATATTGGAATAAAACTATTAAAAAGAAAGGAGTTTTCTAAGAGATTATGAATATTTTTGAATTTGTGAAAAATGGAATTAACACAATTTGTGCTAAATATATTAATGAAAAAGATGAAATTGAATATTTGCCGATATTTTATATTGCAGGAAGTCAGACACTTCCACCACCATTGTCACCAGAAGAGGAAGCAGAACTTATTAATCAGTTAGACCAAGAGGATAATCTAGCAGTAAGGCAAAAGTTAGTGGAAAGAAATTTAAGGTTAGTGGTATATATTGCAAAAAAGTTTGAAAATACAGGTATTGGAATAGAGGATTTAATATCTATTGGAACAATTGGTTTAATGAAAGGTGTAAATACTTTTAATGCAGATAAAAAAATAAAACTTGCAACTTATGCTTCAAGATGTATTGAAAATGAAATTTTGATGTATTTAAGAAAAAATAATAAGATAAAGGGAGAGGTTTCTATTGATGAACCATTAAATAAAGATGGTGATGGAAATGAGTTGCTTCTTTCAGATATTTTAGGTACAGAGGCAGATATTACTTCAAGGAATTTAGAAGATGAGGTGGATAAGTCACTTTTACGAGCTTCTATTAATAAGTTAAATGATAGGGAGAAAAACATAATGGAAATGCGTTTTGGTTTTTTAACTGGAAAGGAAAAAACACAAAAAGAGGTTGCAGATGAATTACGGTATTTCACAAAGTTACATATCAAGATTGGAAAAGAAGATTATTGGCAAGATGAAAAAGGAAATTTCTAGTAAAATAGGGTAAAGAGAAGAAAAATGTTTCTTTGGGTATCATTTATATAAGAAAATCAAAAAGTATAAAAAAACCAAATTTGGAAATACTTAAAACAGAAGTATTTTCAAAGGAGGTTTTTCTTTTGTTAAACAACAAAGTAGAAATATGTGGTGTAAACACATCAAAATTACCAGTTTTAAGTAGAGAAAAAAAAGAAGAACTATTTATTAAAATAAAAGCAGGAGATGAAGAAGCAAGAACAGAATTTATAAATGGAAACTTAAGATTAGTACTAAGCATTATTCAAAGATTTTATGGAAGAGGAGAATCAGCAGATGACTTATTTCAAGTAGGTTGTGTGGGATTAATTAAAGCAATAGATAATTTTGATTTAAGCCAAAATGTGCAATTTAGCACATATGCTGTACCAATGATAATAGGAGAAGTGAAACGATACTTAAGAGATAACAATAGTATAAGGGTTAGTAGATCAATTAGAGACTTAGCATATAAAGCAATTCAATTTAAAGAAAGATATGTAAAAGAAAATGGAAGAGAACCTAAAATTGATGAAATTGCAAAAGAATTAGGAGTAAAAAAAGAGGATATAGCTTTTAGTTTTGATGCAATACAAGATCCAGTATCTTTACAAGAACCAGTTTATAATGATGGTTCAGAAAGCATTTATGTTATGGACCAAGTAAAAGACAGTAAAAATACAGATGAAATGTGGACAGAGAGAATGGCAATTGAGGGAGCTCTGCAGAAATTAAATGAAAAAGAAAGAGTTATAGTAATGAAAAGATTTTTTGACGGAAGAACCCAAATGGAAGTTGCAGAAGAAATTGGAATTTCGCAAGCTCAAGTTTCACGACTAGAAAAAAGTGCGATTGTACACATTAAAAGATTTTATAAGTAATAAAGTAAAAAAATCCTAATATAAATATAATAAAATATTTTATATTAGGAGTTTTTATATGATTATTATTAACAAAAAAAGAATTCAAATTATAATAGCAGGCCTTTTGATTGCAATTTTTGCATTTTCTTTTCAAATAGCAGGAAATACTACGAAAGAACAAAATCAAGAAAAACAAAATACAGTTCAAACAACTGCAACACCAGTATCTGGAAGAACAGTTGTAATAGATGCAGGTCATGGAGTTCCAGATGAAGGTGCACAAAGTAGCACACGGTACAACAGAAGCACAAACAAATTTGAAAATTGCTCTAAAATTACAAAATTTATTGGAAGCAAGTGGAAGCACAGTCATTTTAACACGTTCAGATGAAAATGCTATTTACGATTTAGATAGAACAACTTTAAAGCAAAAGAAAATTTCAGACATTCATAATAGAGTGAAAATTGGAAATGAGAGTAGTGCTGATATTTTTGTAAGTATTCATTTGAATAAAATTCCACAGGAACAGTATTGGGGATGGCAGTGTTTTTATAAAAATGGAGATGAAAAAAGTACAAAATTAGCAAAGTCAATTCAATTAAACTTAAATGAAGCAATCCAAAAGGAAAATAAAAGAGTGGCTATGAAGCTAGATACAGTTTACATTATGAAACATGTAGAAATCCCAATTTCCATTGTAGAATGTGGCTTTTTATCAAATCCTGAAGAGGAAAAACGATTGTTAGAGGATGATTATCAAAATAGATTAGCTTGGGGAATTTACAATGGAATAACAGATTACTTTTATGAAAATTGAAGATTTTGCTTTTTTTTACATAAAGTGGTATAATTATAATAGTAACTTTGTAAACTTGTTTCAGCCCCAGTTATTGGGGCAAGGAGGTAAAATGAAAAAAAGGAAAGATTATGGCTCCTATTTCAATAAAATTGAAATAGGTGTCATGATACTAGCCTGTTGGTTGGGAATTGTCCCAATCAACGCAAGACCAATTTTTACAATAAACATATTTATTATGGCTATTGTAGAAATTGTAATAAAATTGAAAGATACAGATGCCCTGAAATAATGGCATCTGTATTATTTTTTAATTGTTATAAAAAAATCAAAAATTACATATTAACACTTGATACATACATTTTTACTGTTTTTCAAAAAAATATTTTGCAAAAATCTACATAATGTGGTATAATAAATAGTAACAGTAAAGTAAAAATAAAGCCCAAGTACTTTGGGCGAACAAAAGAAAAGGAGAACTAAAAATGAAAAAAATTTTTTTTGTAACTGGAATACTGTGTTCGTTTTTCGGCTGTAAAGCCGAAAGTGGACTGGGATTAGCTTTGCCAATGTTAGGCATAATGCTGATTATGCTGAGCAGTAGCCTAATATTGGCAAAGGCAGAGGCAAAGAGAAAAAAACGGAGGAAAAGGAGACGTTCATATTGAACGTCCTTTTCTATTTGAATTATTTTACATAATGTGGTATAATTAAAGAGTAGTAAAAATAGGAGGGAAGCTAATATGGAAAATAAAGATGAAAAAATTGATGTAATAAATGTAGCTGGAAACCCTGAACGAAAAATAAAAACACAAAGACAAACACAAGTATTAAACACATTAAAAGAAGAAATAAGTAGAAGAGAGAAAACCGAAGCAGAGATGAAAACAAAAATAGCTAAAAACAGAAGAAAAAATAAGAAAAAGAAAATTAGAAGAGGAATGCTAGGCATAGCAGGAATAGCAGTATTAACAATAGGAGGAGGCTATAGAAGTAGTAGACCACAAGAAAATAAGGAAAATAGTGTTACAGAACAAGAGGAAATAGATTTTACAACCAAAAAAGAACAGTTAGAACAACAAAAGGAAAAGTTATTAGCCTTTTTAAAAGATATGTATATAGAAAAATTAGAAGAAATATCAGGAAATGTTATAATAACAACAGAAGACATAAAAATTATAACAGGATATGAAAATTATGCTTTTGTTGACACACGGAACAGGAGAAATTATTACACATGGAGATGAGCCAACTATAACAGAACAAAAATTAATAAATAGTGGAGTTTCTTATGACATAGTAGGGAATTTAAAACTTTATAAAGTATATAATACAAGAGGAGACATAATAGACTGTATTACAATGAAAGATGGAGAACCTAAAAAAGTTACAATGGGAGAGCAATATGGACAAAACATAGTATCAATACTTGATAAAATGGGAAATGTAATACCATATGGTATGGACTGTATAGAGTATTTAGAAAGTGGAAAAGAAAGTGATATATCAGTCGGAAAGGCAAAATTTATTGAAGCACTAGAACAATTTGAAAAAAATAAAGAAACTAAAGAAGATAAAGAAATAGACGATTTAGTAATTTAATGGTATTGTAAATATAAAGTAATATACACAAAATAGATAAAATGATTTTGATATATAAATAAAAACAAGGAATGTAAGTAATTTAAAAGCAAATTATTCACATTCCTTGTTTATTATATCTATGAAGAAATTTTAAAAATAAAATTTGTTAATATTTCAGTTTAATTGTGTCGTAAAATGCAAACTATTGATTTTTATTGTCTTCTAGTAGCAAGTTTAAAACTTTGGGATAAATATTATTTGCATTTTGCTTCCAATTATCCACAATACGTTTGGCTCTATCCCTAGAACCGGCATAAGTTTTGACTTCAAATATTGTATCATTATTTTCAACAATTTTACATTTTACAATATATTCGTTTTCACTTTTGGGTGTGAATTCTGCAATAACAGAGGATTCTTCTTCTATATTTGAAAAAACTTTTGCAAAAATATTGTCGGCTTTTAATTTTGTAATACCAGGCAATACAGCTTTTGTAAGAATATATGCATTTTTACCTTCAGAGGTGATTCTAATTAAAGGTTCTTCTTCTTTTGTATATGTACCTACTAAATTGGAATCTATTAAATCTGTTAATACTTGTTTAAAGTAAAAATAGTTAATATTATTAATAGAAGAAATGATTTCAAACAGATTGTCTTGCCTAATTTCTCCATTTATAAGATTTAATATATATAAGATTAACACCTTATTTTCAGCCAAAGTAGTAGTATTATCTGAATTTGAACTCATATTCAATAGCACTCCTTACTTTGATAATTTGTTTTGATTATATCATATTTTATAGGAAAAGTAAAACAAAATTAAAAAATACCATTCTAATATGAAGAATGGTTATTTTATTCCTTGGATTGATTGTATTGCAAAATATGGTCTGGAAGTATTTGAAGTTGCTGAGTAAGCAACTCTTATTGTTTTATCATTTTCAAAATTTATAGAAACAGCACTGAAATGTGGACCTTCAGTAGAACTTAATAAAAAATCTTCTTGTTGTGGATTATCAGAGTATTCTATTATATTAACTGGAATTAATAGTGTATTAATAAACCCTATTTTATTTTCATAATAGTTTCCAAATGTGAATAATAAAAATTTATAATCGTTTACAGAGTTTTCTAATTGGATTTCTTGATTTTTAAATTCAAATGTTGGTGATGTTTCTATTATTGCCATTTCTTTTAATAGTTCTGTTCCTGTAAATGATTGTTCTTGAATTTTCTTTTCTATATATTTATCTAATTCTTCCATTGTTAAAGTTACTTTTGAATCACCAGCAACTTTTATGGAACTATATAAATCATCTAAGTTTTTTTCTTCTTTTTCAACACCTTTTTGATGTTCTTCTTTTGCAAGATAAGCTTTTTTTAAAATTCCATTTTCTCCTACCAAAAGGCTAATACTAATTCCAGCAAGTATTAATAATATAATAATTGTTATAATTAAAGCAATTAGCGTAATTCCTGCATTTTGTTTTCTAATATTCATTTTCATAAATTCCTTTCTTTTGTAAATCATTTAAATTATATAATATTAATATGAATATAGCAAGTATTAAAATAAATTATTGAAAAAATTCAAATTAGTGATATAATAACAAAAAGAGGAAAGGGATGAGTAAAAAATGAAAAAAGGAAAAGTTATTTTAGTGGGAACTGGTTTTGTTGGTATGAGTATGGCATATTCTATGTTAAACCAAGGTGGTATTTCAGAACTTGTTTTAATTGACATTGATAAAGAAAAAACAATTGGAGAGGAAATGGATTTATCGCATGGATTGCCTTATGCACCACAAAAAATGGTGATTAAATCTGGAGATTATACAGACTGCAAAGACGCAGAAGTAGTAGTAATTACAGCAGGAGTAGCACAAAAACCAGGGCAAACAAGGCTAGAATTAGCAGAAGTAAATACAAAAATTATGAAACAAATAACAAATTCTATTATGCAAAGTGGATTTAATGGAACTATAGTAGTAGCAAGTAATCCAGTAGATTTAATGGCTTATGTGGTTTGGAAAGTTTCAGGATTGCCAAAAAATCAAGTTATAGGTTCAGGAACAGTATTAGATACAGCAAGACTTCGTTATTTAATGGCAGATTATTTAAAAATATCTAGTAAAAATGTCCATGCTTATATTATGGGAGAACATGGAGATTCTTCATTTGTACCATGGGATCATGCCTATGTTGGTTGTAAAAAAATAAAAGATATTATGAAAGATAATAATTATAATATAGAAGATTTGAAAAAAATTCATGAAAATGTAGTCAATGCAGCTTATGAAATAATTGAAAAAAAGAAAGCTACATATTATGGTATTGGTATGGCTTTAAACAGATTGGTAAAAGCCATTATCAACAATGAAAATACAATTTTAACAGTTTCTACTTATTTAGAAAATCAATATGGTCAAAACGATGTATACATAGGGGTTCCTGCAATTATTAATAAAAACGGAGTACGTGAATTGATAGAATTGAATTTGAATGAATATGAACAAGAAAGACTAGATAATAGTTGTAAAATTATAAAAGAAATGAGAGAACAAGGAATTGAAAAGATTATAAATGATTAGAAGATTTTTTTGTAAATAGTAACAAATTTGTAAAAATGTGTTGACATGAGCCCAAAAGCATTGTATAATAGATAAGCATGAATTAAGCGTTGAAACCAAATGTGGCTACATTCTTACGGAAGTGAGAAATGGAGGGAACTTTGGTGGAGTATGTTATGGCAAAGACCAGGCGGTAAGAAAATGTACTT
>JAAWEC010000131.1 GCA_022794095.1 Clostridia bacterium | reverse complement strand
CATATTTGTTCATTAGGCTTTTTGTTATTCGCACCCTAATTAGCGAAACATATTTGTTATTACTATAATAGCATAATTTTACTAAGTTGTCAATTTTATTTTATCCATTTTTTCACGTTTTGTTACATCACATATGAAATTTCCTAACAATTACTTCTTTTACATCTTTTGCACATAATGCCAAACAAAGAATAAAATTTAAAATAGAAATACCACTTGCAATAATACTTAAAGTTTTGTTTTGTACAATATGTTCTGTGATAAAAATAACTGGCAACATACTAAATAATATAATAATCAATTGATAAATTCCATATTTGATATATTTTTTATGGCTAACAATTGTTAAAACTAACATTGTTAAATTAGCAATCATAATTATTATTGGAACTACTATATTTATTGACCAGCCTTGATTTCCTAATTTATAATCCATATAAATTACTAATATTGAAATTGCAATAGTTTGTAATAGTACATGCCCTGCTATATTAATATTTTTTTTAATAGCATAAATAACAACAATCCATGTATATAAAATACCTGCATTTACAATCCCTGCCCAATGAATTTCAGGTGTTGTTAATTTGTTAATTGCAACTAATATAACTGCAATTAAAATTGAACAACCTACTAATATTTTTATAATTTTATCACTTTTCTTTGCTTTGATTTTTTCAGGATATATCATCTAAAACACCATTACTTTCTATTTGAATTTTAATTCCTTTTTCTTTTAAAAATTCATAAAATCTTTTTTCTATCCTATTACTTTGTAAAACAGATGTAAAAGTAAATACCATTTTGTTTTCAAAAGTACAACTAGAACACTTTATTTTTTCTATTGGTTCTGGTGCAATTAACATCAAAAAGTAGTCAATATAATCTTTATATTTTCCTATCATACCAATTCTTCCAATATTTGAAAAAGTTGTTGTTGTATATTTTCTGATTTCCATATAACTTATACGAACAAGTGCTTTTTTTATAGCCAAAGGAATTGTTCTAATAAATGGATTAATTCCTATTTTTACATTTGTTGACATTGTTTTTATTATTTCTTCTTCTGTCAATTTTTGGTTAAAATCTTTTTTTACAAAATGCAACATCTTTTCAAATGTATCTAATTTATCTTTTTTCATTTGTGCCTCAACTGTAATATAAGAAAAGAAATTGGACATTGTCTTAGATTGAAAATATTTTTTCAAATTAACAGGTATACATATCTTTATAGGCCTTTTTCCTTTTGCTTTAATATAATTTTCTTGATAAATACTGTACATTAAAACAGCAGTCAAATATTGGGTTATAGTAGCCCCACTTTTTTTGCTTTCTGTTTTTAATGCCTCTAAATCCATAATCTCATGAATTGTACTAATTGCCCCTAATTTTATCTTCTTTCCATTTAAAACAAAAGCTTTATTCCCTGAAGCATTTGATTTTGCCTTTTTATCATAATTTTTCATATAACTATCTTCAGAATCATACTCTATTTTTCTAAGCTTTCTTTCCTCTTCACTTAGTATTTTGGGATGCATCAACTCTAAATAACTATAGATAATTTCCTTAAAAAAAGTAGTACCACTATTACCATCTGTCAAAGAATGAAAAATATCAATATTAATCTTATTTTTAAAATAAGTAACCTTAAATAAATAATCATTATTACGTCTGCTATCAATATATTGACAAGGATAATCTTGTTCTTCTTCCACAATAGGTGACTTTGGATTATGCTCTAAATAATACCAAAAAAATCCTGACTTCATCCTCACCTTAAAAAACTCGTACTTTTGCAAAGCTTGCTTTACAGCCTCTTCTAGCACTTTAGGCTCTACACTTTCTTTTAACACAACAGATAAGCGAAATATTGTACTATACTTCTTACCTGTTGACATGGGAAAAATCTTTGCCGAATTATCTAATCTTCTCCAACTTAACTTATTAACTTTTTTACTCTTCATAAAAAACCTCTCTTTATTTGGGCATAATTGGGACAGGCACTGAATAGCCCTTTTGGAGACTTGGGCATATCTGGGACAGGCACTGGATAGCCCTTTTGGAAACTTGGGCATATCTGGGACAGGCACTGAATAGCCCAAATGAATTTTTTAGGGGCTAGTTCTCGTTTTTTCTCCTAGTTCAAAATCTGCTCTATGACGTCTTTGTAGCCTTTTTCTATTAGTTCTTGACTACTGTTTTTTTCTATTATCCATATATGATTTGCTTGTTCATATTCTTTTATGGTTATTTCATTTCCTACATTTTCTTTTTCTGCTTTTTCTTTTAGTTTGTGTACATCTGGATTTAATATGTCATATGTTCCTGTTAATATGATTATATTTTTTAGTTTTGATAATTCTCCATCTATTGGATTTACTAAATAATTATCAATCCCATCTTCTCCTGCATAGGCTATCCCTGCTATTTTTAATGTGTCTTTATTTAGATATTTGTCATTTTTTTGAACTTCATCTATTTTTGGATTTGTTAGTCTTACATCTAACCATGGTGATATAAGGATTGTTTTTGTTGGCATTTCTAAATTTTCTTGTCCAATTTTTTCTTCTAATGCTAATCCTAACCCTGCTCCTGCTGAATCTCCCATTAATATTAAATTTTTGGTATCTACTTTCTCTATTATTTCTTTGTATAGTGGTACTACCATTTTGAATACATCTTTATATGTATATTTGGGTGTTAATGGATAATCTGGTAAAATAACTGTTGCTCCTGTGTCATTTGCTAATTTCTCTACAAATTCCCAATGTTTCCTTGTTGCTTCTGCTACATAAGAACCTCCATGGAAATATAATATTTTGATGCTGGTTTTTTCTTTGTTTTTTGGTGTTATTATAAATATGTTCCTTCCCATAAATTGCTCTGTTGTAATTTTACAGTTTTTTTCTATTTCTTTTGGTACTTTGCTTTGTATGTCTACTATCATGTAATATGCAATAATTGACAATGCTATTGCTATTAAGATTAACAATATACCGTATAATTATTTTTATTAGCTTTGTTTTCATTTTTTCCCTCTTACGATTTACTTTTTTTGCAATTATATTATAAATATATAAATTTTTCAAGTACACTTCTGAATAACACTAATACAACAAAAAAACATAACCACCCATAAAATGAGAGTGATTATGATTTATTTTATTTTTAATGCACAGAAGTGTCCAAATACTTGGTTTGCATTAAGTGACCATACACCTAAACTAACTGTTTTGGTTTGTCCTTTATCTACAGAAACAAAAGCAGTTGGATTTACTCTTTTTGTAGTTTTAGAATTATTTGTTGCTCCTGAACTAAAATTTACATTATCAAAATATACATCTATATAGTTTTCACTTTGTGTTTCATCTATAACCATTCCAAATAAAATATACTTTCCGTTCTGTTAAATTCAAAGAGCATATAGTAGCAGTATTCTTTGCTGTTGCAGTTATGGTGTTATTTGTGGTTTGTGTTTCACCAACTGTTTCAGCAATTGATTTTATATTATCTATTGAATTTTGTAAATTAGTAACTGTATTAGACAAATCATCCACTTTTACTGATAATTTATCAACTTTTTCTTGTAAAATAGCTACTTGGTCATTATCTGTTTCAGTTTTTACCCCATCTATACTTGCTAATTGTAATTTGCTATTTATTTCAAATTCATAAGGATATTGTCTCAATTTTGTAAAAATTGATGTAGCTTCTCCTACTTCTATTTTCTCCAAACTTGCTTGTTCCTTTTTTGTGATAACATATTCTATTTCATCTTCTTTATCTTCACATAGCCCATCTGCTAGTTCTTGTAAAGATGGCATTTTTTGTTTCTTTGCATATGTTTCTATCTGTATATTTGTTATTTTTAAATTGATAATTTCAGTTGCTGTTTTTTCACTTGTATTATCTTTTGCCTCTTTTGTTTTATTTAATATTCCATTTTCTCCGAGAAATAGTTGCAATTGCAACCCCTGCTAAAATTAACAAAATTACTATTGTTATAACTAATGCAATTAGTGTTATCCCTTTTATATTTTTCTTCGCCATTTTTTCCTCCATATTTTTCATTAGTTTTTCCTATTATTATTTTTTTATACTTTATAACTTTTTGTATATGTTTTTATTTTATAACAGAATAATATATTATATGTAATTTAATGTCAAGCTATAATACTCATTTTTATTATATTTTAAAACATTATTTATGTTAATATGTTGAGAATATTTTAATCATAATTAAAAATTCTTGACCTTTTAGATTACTTTACATGCCTCGTCTTTGTTCTCATACAAAATTTTCCAAAGCAAATTTGCATAGAATATGTAAATATTATATTTTACAATAACATAAAATAAGCATAACCAATAATTTTTTTATTTTGGTTATGCTATATATTTTTATCCAAACAATCCACGTTTTTTCACTGGTGGTTGTTCATTCATTGTTTTTGCTAATTGCATTAATAAATCTCTTTGTTCTTTTGTTAGTCTTTTTGGAGTCTGAATAATTACAGTAAATACAAAATCTCCTACACTACTTGAATTTATTGATTTAAATCCCTTATTTTTAATAGTAAATTTTGAACCTGTTTGAGTTCCATCTGGAATTTTATATTTCTCTTTAGAACCATCTACCATTGGTATTTCTAATTCAGCACCTAAAGTTGCTTGTGTAATTGTAATTGGTATTTCGCATAAAACATTATTTCCTTTTCTTGTAAAGATGCTATGCCTTTTAATACGAACTGTTATATATAAATCTCCTTTTGGTCCACCTCTTTCTCCTGGTTCGCCCTCTCCTCTTAATACTACTGTTTGATTATCGTCAATTCCAGCTGGGATTTTAACTTTAATTTTAGGTTGTTTTCTTACTGTTCCTTTGCCATGACAAGTCTCACATGGCTCTTTAATAATTTCTCCTGTACCATGACATGAATTACAAGTTCTTCTTGTTTGCATTTGACCTAAAATTGTATTTTGTACTTGTGTTACTTGACCTGTTCCATTACACTGAGGACATTTCATTTTAGAAGTTCCAGGTTTTGCACCACTTCCATTACAAGTTTCACAAGTATCATCTCTTGTAATTATTACTTCTTTTTCCACTCCTAAAAATGCTTGCTCAAACGTAATGTCCATGTTTAAATTTAGGTCATTACCTTTTCTAGGACCACTTTGTCTCCTTGATGAACTTCTTCCTCCAAATCCACCACCAAAGAAAGAAGAAAAAATGTCTCCTAAATCTCCAAAGTCACCAAAGTCAGAGCTACTATATGAATAGTAGCCACCTTGACCACCAAATGGTCCACCTGCTCCTCCAAATCCTTGTGGGTCAGTAGTTCCAAATTGGTCATACATTCTTCTTTTTTGTGGGTCAGATAGGTTTTCATAGGCTTCATTGACTTCTTTGAATTTTGCTTCTGCTTCTGCTTTATTATCTAAATTAGCATCTGGATGATATTTTTTTGCAAGTTTTCGATAAGCTTTTTTTAGCTCATCATCTGTTGCATTTTTATTAACTCCTAGCACTTCATAATAATCTCTTTTGGTTGCCATTGTTTTTCCTTTCTTTCTGAAAACGTTATCTTTCTAATTCACACTTTATTTCTTCAGATATATCATGTAAATTATATCCTTCTTCTAATAAAAAGACATATTTACTATTAATTCCACTTTATTTGTTATCTTCATCTTCTACTTTGTAGTCTGCATCATATACATTGCCATCATTATTAGCTTGTTCTTCTGCTCCTGCATCTGTTGCACCAGCATTAGGGTTTGCTGCTTTGTATAGTTTTTCTGACATTTCATAAAATACTTTTGTTAGTTTTTCTGTTGCATCTTTAATTTTTTCTGTATCATTTGTCTCTAAAGCTTTTTTAGTATTTTCTATTTCAGTTTCTACTTTTGCTTTTTCTTCACTGCTAATTTTATCTCCTAAATCATTTAATGTTTTTTCGCTGTTATATACTAAGCTTTCAGCATTATTTTTAACTTCAATTTCTTCTTTTTTCTTTTTGTCTTCTTCTGCATGAGCTTCAGCATCTTTTACTGCTTTGTCAATATCTTCATCTGTAAGATTTGTAGATGCTGTAATTGATACATCTTGGCTGTTTCCTGTTGCTGTATCTTTAGCAGATACATGAACAATTCCGTTTGCATCAATATCAAAAGTTACTTCTATTTGTGGAACTCCTCTTGGTGCTGCTGGAATTCCTGTTAATTGGAATCTTCCAAGTGTTTTGTTATATGCTGCCATTTCTCTTTCACCTTGTAAAACATGTACTTCTACTGATGTT
>JAAWEC010000154.1 GCA_022794095.1 Clostridia bacterium | reverse complement strand
TTTGTACCGCTTCGGTTTATTCTCTAAAGGATTTTATTGTTTACTTTTCAATGTACTTTTTATGTCCCTCTATGAGGAACGGTTTGCATTATACTATACCTTTTTAAATTTGTCAACACTTTTTGACAAATTTTTTTAAAAAATTTTTTTACCAGTAAATTTCATATGAAATTTAGGGCAAAATAAAAAATTAGTAACCACTGTTTATTATATTCCTTGTGTTTGATTTTTATTACTAATTTTATTAGTTTTATTTTTTCTTTCGCAAGGTACTTTTTAATAATACCATGTTTGTTTTTTAAAGTCAATAGTTTTTTTGAAAGTTTTTATGGAAATTATTTCTATACATTGATTATACAAAAGAAGAATACTTTTATTACTTCTATAACTATTGTCATTGTACAATTATTTTATCATTTTCAATAAAAGCCTATTAATATTTTTTTACTAAATTTCTACTAGAATCAAATCTTCTCCTATGCATTTAATGTTCTGCCATGGTATTATGATTTCATTATTTTGTGAAAATATATTAAGTACTTTATTACTTCCAGGAACTATTATAGATGTCGTGGTTGCATGATTGATAGTTGTTCTCTTTTGTATAATGTTCATGGTTATCACTGTCACACAAAAGATACTTTTCATCATTAATAATATATTCCTGCTTTTCTTTTTTTCTTAAGTTTCCTTCTAATGTAATTGGTTCTCCTATTTTAAAGTAAATTTCTAACTTAATATGTTTTCTATCTTCATTTATTTTTGACACATATATTTTATCTACTAATAGTTTTATTAAATCTTCTATATTTTCATCTATCCTTATTTCTTTTTCTAATGTTCCTTTTATTTGCTTCATGTTGTCTTCTATAGAAGATAAGTTTTCTTTTTCTTCTTTTAAGTATTTTATCTTCTCTTGCTCTCTCTGTATTTCTTGATTTAGTTCTTCATTTCTTTTGTAAAATTCTTCATCAGATAACATACTTTTTATAGTAAGTTCTAATAATTTATCCTTTTTAGTTTGTATTACATTTATATTGTTTTCTATATTTATTATTTCTTTTTCAAAATCTCTTGTAAAATTATATTTCTTGTACATAATTAATAAATCTTCTATAATTTCTTTCTTATTAGATAGAAATTTGCCTAAAACTACTTTTAAAATTTCTATTAATTCTGATTCTTGTATAATTGGACTCTCACATTCTTTTAGTCCATGTGTTATATATCTACTGCATGCCCAAGCAGGTTTATCAGACCTCTTGCTTCCAGATATTCTATTATATCCAGGGATATGTTCTTCTCCTTCATGTTCTTTGCAAAAGATTAGCCCACTAAGAGCGTATCTACTTTTAAATACATCTTTATTTTCTACTCTATTTAAACAACTTGCTGATTTCTTTTCTAATATATTATTACATTTTTCCCATAGTTCTTCTGAAACAATAGCTGGTATATTTTCTTTGCATTCAAATACTTTCCATTCTTCTTTTGGCATCTTTTGTGCT
>JAAWEC010000130.1 GCA_022794095.1 Clostridia bacterium | reverse complement strand
TTTTGGACATGGTATGTCTATTGTTTCTATTATTGGTTTTGCGTTTTTACATTCAGGATATCCTGGACACGCTAAAAATTTGCCATATCTTCCAAATTTGTATA
The DNA here is from genome assembly GCA_022794095.1 of Clostridia bacterium. Lineage (GTDB taxonomy): Bacteria > Bacillota > Clostridia > TANB77 > CAG-508 > CAG-269. The sequence continues at coordinate 6,283 of JAAWEC010000130.1, read as the reverse complement.
CCATCATTCTTCCACATTTTTCACATTGTACGTCTGATACTTCGTCTACTAATTTCACATGTTCTAGCTCTTTTTCAACTTTTTGTATTTCTTTTTCAAATGGCCCATAGAATTCTCGTATCATTTTTTTCCATTGCTCTTTTCCTCCTGCTATTTCGTCAAATTCGTTTTCTATTTTTGCTGTGAATTCGATGTTTATAACGTCTGTGAAGTTTTCTGTTAGTAATTTGTTTACAATTCTTCCGAAGTTCTGTTGGATGTAATTGTTTTTGTACTTTTTCTATGTATCTTCTTTCTAAGATTGTTGTTATTGTTGGCGAATAGGTACTTGGTCTACCTATTTCTTTTTCTTCTAATGCTTTTACTAGACTTGCTTCTGTGTATCTTGGTGGTGGTTCTGTAAAGCTTTGCTTTGGATTTAGTTTTTTAAGTAATAACTCTTGTTTTTCTTTTAGGTCTGGTAACATTCCTTGTGCTTCTTGCTCTTGTCCATCTGTTCCTTCTACATATAGTGTCATAAATCCTTGAAAACGTATTGTTTGACCGTTTGCTTTAAATGTATAATTGTTTGCATCTATTGATACTGCCATTGTGTCATAAATTGCTGCTGACATTTGACTTGCCATAAAACGATTGTATATTAGTTTGTATAGTTTGTATTGGTCTTTGTTTAAATAATCTTTTATGCTTTCTGGCTCTAAATCTGCATATGTAGGTCTAATACCCTCATGTGCATCTTGTGCGTCTTTACTGGTTTTGTAATATCTGTTTTCATAGTATTTTTCACCATATGTTGCTACTATATGACTTTTTGCTGCTACTCTTGCTTCTTCTGATATTCTTGTTGAGTCTGTTCTCATGTATGTTATTAAACCAACTGTGCCTTTTTCTGGCATTTTGACTCCTTCATATAGACCTTGTGCTACTGACATTGTTTTCTTTAGTGTAAATCCTAGTTTTCTTGATGCTTCTTGTTGCATTGTACTTGTTGTAAATGGTGGAGCAGGATTTCTTTTCTTTTCTCCTCTTTTTACTTCTTGTATTATGTATTTTGCTTGTTTTAGGTCTTTGAGTATGTTGTTCATTTCTCCTTCAGAATGAACTTCTTGCTTTTTACCATTTTTTCCATGAAATCTTGCTTCAAATTCTTTTTTGCTGTCTTTGTCTTGTAGATTTGCATATAAATTCCAGTATTCTTCTGGTTTGAAGTTTTCTATTTCTTCCTCTCTGTCTACTATTAATTTTACTGCTACTGATTGTACTCTTCCAGCTGATAAACCTCTTCTTACTTTTTTCCATAGTACTGGACTCATTTTGTAACCTACTATTCTATCTAATACACGTCTTGCTTGTTGCGCATTTACTAAGTTTATGTCTATGTCTCTTGGCTCTTTTATTGCTTTTTGTACTGCATTTTTTGTTATTTCATTGAATGTTACTCTTGTTATTTTATTTTTTTCTTCGTTTAATAAAGTTGCTAAATGCCATGCTATTGCTTCCCCTTCACGGTCAGGGTCAGTTGCAATATATATTTTTTTTGCTTGTTTAGCATCTTTTTTTAGACTTTTTATTAAGTCTCCTTTTCCTCTAATATTTATATATTCTGGTTCAAAGTCGTGTTCTATATCTATTCCCATTTTTGATTTTGGTAGGTCTCTTATATGCCCCATAGATGCTACTACTTTTGTGCTTCCACCTAAGAATTTTTTTATGGTGTTAGCTTTTGCAGGTGATTCTACTATTACTAATTTATCTGCCATGTAACCCTCCTCATTTGTTACAGTTCAATTAAGTTTAATTTTTTGTGAAGAAATGAACTGTAGTCTTATTTTGCTTACTTCTTTGTATTCTAGCTTACTTTTACATATTTTGCAAGCTTTTTTATATAAATTTTACTTTAAAGTCACTCAAAACATCCTCTACTGCTATTGGTGTTACTTCACTCTCCTTTAGTATGTTTAAAATTTCTTCTACTTTTTTCTCATTATTTGATAAGTATTGTATTTCTTTATTTTCTATTTTTGTTTTTTCTTTTTGATATTCCGTTTTTACAACATATATTCCATATTTTGCTTTTTCATTATTTGTAATTTTATAATATTCTAGTTTGATAGGATAATTTATTCCTACCTCTTCTAGCAGTTTTGTTTTCATGAATGTACTGCCGAAAAACGTCTTCATTTTATAATATTTTCCCCTCCTTTGTAATTTCCGTTCCTTATGATACTACGTTTCATATTACTTTTCAAGAGTTTTTCATCGCAAATTCTGCTATTTTTCGGCTTTTTTCGATTTTTGTTATTCTTCTATTTTTTTGTTTTTAATTCTATGTACAGTTCTGCAATTGTTGCTGCATTATATGGATTTACATATAAAATTCCTAATATTCCAAAAGTTAAAATTGATAAAAAGTACCAACCAAAGAAAGAAATGTCTAAAATAAAAGTTTTCCACTTATTGCCTTTCATCATTTTTTTAGAAATTTCAAATGCTTCCTTTCTTTTAATTTTAGGATTTTCAGCTAAAATGTATGGTATCATTCTGTACTCATAAGTTTTTATAACTCCTCCTATAATGGTTAAATACCAAAGTGCATTGTAAATATTTCTTAAAAACATAATAACAACAATGTTCCACCAATATTCTTTTTGAAATACTTCTCCCAATATACTTACTTTTGTATTGCTTCCTTTTCTTGCAACTAAAAAATACTTTTTTCCTCCAACAATTAATGGGTCTGCTACTAGCATTGTGAAAGCAAAAGAAACTATTGCACCAAAACAAAGTGCAATTCCCCATTTTGTTTTATTTATTGTAAAGGATTCTATTGCATCCCATATTTTAAAAATATATTTTTGAGATTTTGTAACACTATTTAAGTTTGCCTCAATGGATTCAAATGCCTTTATTTGTGTTTTATTTAATGTTTGCTTGATGTTCTCTTCACTTAAAATTAGTTTTGCTTCTCTTTCCTTTTGCTCTTGATTTCTTTCTTCTTTATGTACTATGTAATTCGGGTCCATTGAATCTTCTGATTGCCATACACCAATAATAGAAGTTCCAAATTCTCCTGTAAATAGAGCAATTAAGAAACATACTACAATAGCTGTCCAATAATTTTTCTGGACTACCTTTTTTGCTTTATCTTTTAGTTCTTTTCTACTCCACATAAGTTTCTCCTACCATTTAAAAAATATATTTAATATATTGTTTTGATACATTACTTTTCCTAAAGATGATTTGTCTATACTTTCATTTGCTATGTTATTAGGGTTAATTTGTCCTGGTATTGCTAAAACTAATAATATTACATATACAAGTAAAGTTCCTCTTAAAACTCCATATATTGTTCCTCCTGCTTTGTTTATTTGGTCAATAATAGGAAGTTTGGCTATTGCATCTGCAAGAACTGTTACAAATTTTAATGCTATTTGTACTGCTACAAATAAAACTATCATTGTTCCACCTCTTACTATATTTATGCTTAAGTTTCTTGCAGTTTCTGGCAACATACCATTTTTAGCTGTTTCTAGTATTTGACTTGTTCCACTATTTTGGCTTTCATTTTCTTTTATCATTTCATTTGCTTTTTCATATATTGCATTTTCTATTGTTTCGTCAATTTGTGTATTGCTTATTATAAAGCTTGTAATTGGTTGGTATAATACAAATGTTATTACTATAGATATTACAAAAGCACATAATCCTATTGCTAATTTTACTAATCCTTTTTTATAAGCTAAAAATGTTGATAATAATATAATTCCTATAATTATTAAATCTACTATAATTCCCATTTTAATGCATTCCTTTCATATTTATTTTATATTTGGTCTAAATTGTAATTGTTTTTTCTCCTATAAGTTTATAATTTCGATTCTATCTCTATATATTATTCCTGCTATATTGTTTGACATTACAATATTTGTAATTTCTTGGTTAGCAATATAACGTTTTACTAACCAACCATCAGTATTTATAAATTCTATTTCTGTTCCTAAGTTTAGAGCAATCATGTTACCATATGTATAAATTTCTTTTGTTACTGCATTTACTGTATATTCTTTTGTTTCTTTATTTCCTGTTTGAATAATGCTAACAACTGAATCTGCTGTGAATAGTCCTGATGATTTTTCTTCTACTACTGCAATATGGTTTGTTAATTCTATTGATTGGCAAATTACTTTTTTGTTGGCGTTTTCTGTTAGTACTGTATGGTCTTTACCATCTATAGAATGTATGGTGTCAGTGTACATACATATTAATTTACCTTTGTCTTGATAGTTAATATTTGTTATTAATTTTCCTGCTTCACTTTGAAATGTGTTGTCTAATGAATTTGTTGCATCTGAACTTGATGCTTTGTCAATTGAAATTGTTTTTATACTTGATTGTATGATTGTTCCTGATGTGTCTACTTCTGCAATTGCTAAATATTTGTTGTCATTTGATATTGCTACATCTGTTGTTCTAGTAGATGAAAGATATGTTTTGAATTTTGATTTTCCTTTTCCTTCTGGACTATACATAGCCACAATTGTTTTATTAATGCTATCTGTTACAACTGCTGCTACATATCCATTTTTGTTTACATGTACTTGTAAGATATTTCCTTCTGTTTCTGATTCCCATACTATTTCTTTATCTTCTATTAAATAGATTTTTTTTCCGTTTTTTTCTGCCATAACTAAAAAACGGTTAGCTGAATCAAAAATTGGGTTTGATACTTGTACTTCTAAACTTGTTTCTTTGTTTCCAATGTTATTATAAATAATAAAATTGTTTTTATTAAGAATTCCTATGTATTTGTTAAATGCATATATATTACTTGTTTGATTTTCTTTTAATTCAATATAATTTGCATTATCTTGTCTAATTTCTTTTTTTAGTATGTTCTTGTCTACCCATTCTCTTGCTGTAATATTTGTAAAGTATACTATTGTTATTGCTATTAATATAATTGCTATTATAACTGCTGTTACTATTGTTGGTATTTTCTTTTTGTCTAGTTTTGTTTCTTTGAATTCTTCCCAATAATTTCTCATGGTTAATTTCATTCCTTCCTAAGTCACAAATAATGAAGTTTGATAACACTAAAATTGTAATTGTTTTTGTTATTATTGTTATATCAGTTTTTTGTGTTTTTTTCAAGGGTTTATTGCTAATAACAATTTTTTATTATGGCATGTATATTTCAAAATATTTTAATAGTAGGATTTAGATGCATTTCTAAATCCTACTTAAATACTTTTTTGTTTGGTTATTCCCTATTTCCTCTTTTTATTTACATTACATAAAGCACTATACGAAAAGCAAAATTCATATAACTTTGCCAACCGTAACGGTTTATAATCCCCATATGATGCTGGATGTGCTCCATTTCCCCACTGTCCTCCTCCTCTAATAACAACTGGCCAATCTGACTTAAAGCTATTATTTTCTGCTGTTATTTCTGCTTCATTTTCTAAACCATATATGTTGCATACTTTATCATTTTCTTTCCATCCAGTAGGCTGGACTACAGAACCTCTATGCCTATTATCATCTTTTTGTGTAACATTAAATACATTACCTACTCCATCTTTTTTTCCATTCACAAAATTCATTATTGTGTCCCATTGAATTCCTGACATTAAAGCACTTTTTATATTGTCATTATTAACAAACGTTCTTGATAGTTCTATAGCCATTTCTTGATATGTATTAAAAGGACTCTTATCCTTTTTATAAATTATTGTATCTGAATCTCCTTTTCCTGCTTCATATCTTGATACATAAAATCCACTTACTCTTCTCACAGCTCGTTCTTCATCTGTTATTCCATTTGGTAAATAATCTGTAGCATCATAAGATTTTTCTGAAACATCAACTACTTCATAAGTTGTATTTCTTTCATATGGTGTTTCTTCTGTTACTGGTATCCACACAAATTGATTTCCTTGGGCAATTTTATTGTTGGAATCTACTTCTGTATCACCTATATCATCTGAAATAACTAATCCTTCTGATACATCATCTAATCCTGGAACAATTGCAAATCCCACTGGTATTATTGCTATTCCATTTTTTGTATATGTTTTATTTTCATCTCCTGTTACGATTTCTCCTGGAACTGCATCATTATTTATTGGTGGTGTTGGTGTATCTCCTCCACCTGAAGTATTCCCATCTGTTGTGTTATTTTCAGTTGTGTTTCCTCCTGTTGTATTATTACCATCTCCTGTTGAAGTTTTTCCAATATAGTCATCTAATTTTCCTTCTATTAAATATCCTAAATCTGTGT
>JAAWEC010000008.1 GCA_022794095.1 Clostridia bacterium | reverse complement strand
TCAATTTCTATTGTTTCACTATCTAAATTTCCTGGTGTATATGGTTCTAAATTTTCTGCATTATCTGCTTTTCTCTTTAAATTTAATGTATTTGTTGCTTGATTATATGTATCTAATTCAAAGTTTCCACTAACTACTTTACTAAACTGTAATCCTGTTGGTAATTGATCAACTACTTTTGTTGCTCGTCCTTGCTTTTGACCTTCATTATAGATTGTCATTTTATATGTTACTTTATCTCCTGTTTTTATAATTATAGGATCTTTTTTATGCTTATATGTTGCTGTTGTTCCAGAACTTAATGTTGTTTCATCTATATTTGGAATTCTTGAACTTTCACCTTCTAATACTACGTCATTTACTTTTGTTATATATTTTCTTAGTGCTAAATCAAATGGTTTTTCTGGTATTAACACAAGTTCTACTGGTACTGATTGCTTACCTTTATTTATTTCTACTAATGGTTGTTCTTGATTGTTTTTATTAGATGCCCATAATTTCATAGTTGTATCATTATAGTTTATAGTAAAATTAAGCTTTATATTTCCAACTTGGTCTTTTGGCATTGAAACGTAGAAATTTTTTCCTACCAGATTTTTTATAGTTGTTCCAGCTGTTACTGCATTTTTATTTTCATCTAATAATTGATAATTTGTAATTTTATTGTCATTGTTTTTTACTTCAAAATCAATTGTATATGGTGTTTCATTTGATTTAGTTATTAAAATTGGCCCTATAATGCAGTTGTTTCCAGATGTTTCACTTTGTAATGTTTTAGTTTCCACTTTGACAGGTATCCCTGATGATTCTTTTATATTTGTATATTCATTAGCCTTTGTTTTTGCTTGTTGAATCATATAATTATATAATACTTCTGCTTGATAACTTCTTGCTTGTCCTGCATCATATTGCTCTTGTAATCCATTTGGTCTATAATTTGAATAAGGTTTATATGTTGTTCCATCTAAGGTATAGTTTAGCCATCCTTTTGCATCTGTTTTATCATATTTGTTATTACTTTCACCATAGTTAGTAAAATACCATAAAACTGCTTGTTGAACTGCTTTAATATCATCATCTGTTAATGGATAACTTTCCATCAACTCAACATAGTCTGTGTATCCATTAGCTGGTTGCATAGCATAATTTAAAATCTCATTAATTAAATCTGTTTTATCTGCTTGTGTTGATTCTCCTGGTAAATATAGCATATCTAAAACAGCTAAAATAGCATCATAACGATTAAATGTGATACTTCCTTCTGTTATATTTCTTTCAACTAAATCTTTTAATATTTCATTTTGTGCTTTTATGCTATCTCTTTCTGTTTTCATATCATAAAACACATCATATGGAGCTCTTTTTATAGTTCCATTATCTGTCTGAGTAAAACCAACTCCTGCTTTGACACAATAGATATTAGCTTTTTCATATTCACTTGATGTGCTTGATTTATATCTTAAAATATTCCATATTTTTGCTCCATTACCAGTTCCTGGTGTGTTAATTGCATATCCAATATTAGGTGTATCATTATTCATTAATTCTGTGATACCCATATATACTTCTTTACCTGTTTCTAATGTTGTTGCATAAGATATATTTTGCATTATAACAAATATGCTAATTATACTCACAATTATTGTGGCCATTACCTTATTTTTCAAGTTCATTTCTTTCATTCCTTTCTTAATACCTACTTTTATATTACTATTATTTTTTTCTTTAGTCAATCACATTTTTCTTCCTATTTATACCACTTCTTTTTTTCGGTCTTTTTCCCCCTAGGGAAGATTAATTTGACTGTTTTCTAATAATGTTTTAATCTTTTTTTACAATTATATTAAAATTTTATTTCATTTTCCATTGTTTTATCACTTGATATTCGTTTCTCCGTTTGTCCGTAATGATTTTTTAAAATAATTATTCATAAAAATCGTATTTTTTTATATGATTAAATAAAAGGTTATGGTTGAAAATAATTAAAATTTTTTCAACTAGATTTGTGCCTTTAAGTAAGGAATGTGATTAATTATGAAAAAATTTCTATTACAGTTATTTATCTTTTTAATTATTGCTGTTTCTATAAATAACTTTTGTTATGCAGATGATATTGATGAAGAAGTAGTTGATGTGAATTCTAAAATAGATATACCTGTTAATTCTTTAAAAGAACTACCAACTGTTAATTCTCGCTCCTGTGTAGTTTTAGACAGACTTAGTAAAAAAATTTTATATGGTAAAAATGAAAAAAATCAGGTAAAAATGGCTTCTACTACAAAGATTATGACAGCAATTGTTGTTATTGAAAATGGAAGTTTAGATAGAACTGTAGAAGTTTCTAAAAAGGCTGCTGGTACTCGGTGGTTCTCGTTTAGGTTTAAAAACAGGAAATAAAATTACAATTCGTGACCTTCTTTATGGTTTAATGCTATGTTCTGGAAATGATGCTGCTGTTTGCCTTGCTGAAAGTGTTGCTGGTAGTGTAGCTGAATTTTCAAATTTGATGAATAAAAAGGCTCAAGAATTAGGACTTTTAAACAGTCATTTCGAATCTCCTCATGGTTTGGATTCCGATGGGCATTTTACTACAGCCTATGAACTATCTCTTTTAACAGATTACGCACTACGAAATTCTACTTTTTTAAATATAGTTGGAACTAAAAATTATACAGTAACTATTAATGGATACCCTAAAAATTTGTCTAATACTAATGAATTGCTTGGAAACTTAAACGGTGTTTATGGTGTTAAAACAGGATTTACAAATGGTGCTAACCGTTGTTTAGTAACTTCTTGTAAAAGAGGTGATATGGATATTATTTGTGTTGTATTAGGTGCAGATACTAAAAATTTTAGAACTAAAGATAGTATTAAATTGATTGAATATGTTTTCAATACTTATGAGTATTTTAATGTTAAAGAACATGTAACAAATTATATTAATACTTGGCAAAATAATAACCCAGATTACTTTTTTGTTGAAAAGGGTGTTTCTAATAAGATTTCTTTAAAAATTGATTCTTCATTAGAAAATTGCCCTATTATACCTGTAAAAAAAGAACTAATTTCTAATTTAGAAACTTCTATTTCTATTAATAGTTATTTAAAGGCTCCTGTTATTCCTGATACAACTCTTGGAAATTTGGTTGTATATTCTAATGGTACTACTATTGCAGAATTTAATTTATATTCTGATACAAATATTGAGAAAAATGGAATATCTAATTACTTGTTGAATTTTTTTAGAAGTTATCCTAAGTATTTAGAAGAAAACCTTTGATTTGGAATTTACATGCTCCGTCTTTGCTCGTCTACTAAATTTGCTTTATCAAATTTGTGTATAATGTGTTTAATTGTATAGGTAAATCTCTGATTTTCCTATACAATTAAAAAAAACAATCTTCAATTAAGAAGATTGAGATTTTTTTATTTTACATTTTCTTTTATGTAGTCAACTACGTCTCCTACTGTTACCACTTTTTCTGCATCACTATCAGGAATTTCAATGTCAAATTCTTCTTCTAATGCCATAACTAATTCAACGATGTCTAATGAATCTGCTCCTAAATCATCAATAAAAGATGCTTCCATTGTTACTGCATTATCTGCAACTCCAAATTGTTCAACAATTATTCCTTTTACTTTTTCTAATACTTCTTCTGAACTCATTTCCGAGTTCACC
>JAAWEC010000129.1 GCA_022794095.1 Clostridia bacterium | reverse complement strand
TTTGCTAAACTTAATGTATCTAAATATGTATAATCAAATTCATAATCTAAATTTTTTGCAGTTTGCTTTAAAAATCCCATGTCAAATGGTGCATTATGAGCAACTAAAACAGAACCTTGGATAAAATCTAAGATTTTTGGAAATACTTTTTCGATAGTTTCGGCATCTTTTACCATGTCATCTGTTATATTTGTAACTTCTGTAACTCTTTGTGGAATGTGCTTTTCTGGATTTACAAAACAACTAAACTTGTCTATTACTTCTCCATTTTTTACTTTCATAATTCCGGACTTCTGTTATTTTTTCTGTAACTGCTGAAAATCCTGTTGTTTCTAAGTCTAATACACAATAAGTTGTGTCTATTTCTTGTCCTTTTCCATTTGTTATAACTGAATTTTTGTCTGGTGCTAAATATGCTTCTACTCCATATAAAATTTTCATGTCTTTGTTGTCATATCCAAGCATTTTGTGTGCTTCTGGAAAAGCTTGTACTACTCCATGGTCAGTAATTGCAATTGATTTCATTCCCCATTTCATAGCTCTTTTAATAAGGTCTTTTGCAGATGTCATAGCATCCATTTGACTCATTTGTGTATGCATATGTAATTCTACTCTTTTTACTTCAGCATTGTCTTGTCTTGTTACTTTTTCTAAGCCTTCTGTTTCTATAACTGTATTTGCCATAACTGTTAGCTCATTAGAAAATGTGTCCATTTGAGCAGTTCCTGCAACTTTTACACCTTTTGCATTTTGTATTCTTTTCATTTGCTTTTTTGCAGTTTCTTTATTTAAGAAAGCTTTACAAGTTATTGTACTTGTTCCATCGTATACATCAAAACTAAATAATGTTTTTCCAGATTTTAGGGTTCTATCTTCTGTAAAAATAACTTCCCCTTGTAAAGCTATTTTTCCGTCATCAACACCTAAATCTTGCACTTTTACAAGTGGGTCTGTTATGTTTTGTGTTGCTCCTAAAATTAACGGTGTGTCTGGTAGTTCTTCCTCTTTTGGCAATTCTGGTAGTTCACTATTTGTTTCAACTATTGTATTTGCAATTACAGTAATATCTCCTGCATATGTGTCTAAACCTGCTTTTCCTGTGGTTTTTATGGCTTTTGCTGTTCTTATTTTTTCTAATATTTCATTCCCCTCTTGATAGTCTTTTGCAAAAGATTTGCAAGTAATTGTTCCTGTACCATCATATAGGTCAAATATTATCATTCCTTTACCAGATTTTGTTTCTCTTATGTCTGTTGTTACTATTCTTCCTTCTAATGTTACTTTTCCGTCATTTGCAGAAATATCTTTAATTTTTACTAGTTTTTCTTTTGCTCTTGATGGTTTTCCCATAATATATTCTTGCTCAGTTAAATTTGGCATTTCCTCTAAACTATCTTGTGGTATGTATCCTTCTTCATCTAATGGTGGTGCATAATCTACATCATTATATTCTGGGACATCATTTGCTTTTTCTTCCATAAGTTGTTTATTGTTTTCTTCTATCCTTGCTATAATCTGTGCTTCTTGGTTTTGGATTTCTTCTCTGATTTCGCCCATTTCTTTGCTAGATAATTTTTCTGTAATATCAATTGCATATTTTTGACCAAATAGGTTTAAGATTGTTTTTTGTAATTCTTGATCTGTTTTTTTGGCTTTTAAAAAGTCTGCTCCTTTAATATGCATTTGTATATATATGATATTTTCTTTTACTTCTACATCACTTTTTAAAAGTAACATTGGTTTTGCTAATGGATATTTGTGGGACATATATGCTATGATATTTTTCCATTCCTTTGGAATTGAGCCTTTTTCTACCTTTTCATGATATTCTATTTTGACATCTATTTGCTCAAATTTGAATCTTTCTTTTAAAAAGTTTTCAAAATACCATATTTCTTTTATTTCTATATATTCGTCTAAATATAAAATAATTTGCAAGGTGTTTGTCTTTTTTATGACATTTAGTTCTTTTATTTGTGCATATTTTATATTTGAACTTGTTTTATAATCACTAAATATTTCTCCTAATTTTTTGGTTTGTTGCTCTTTTTCTTGCATATATTTTCGCTCCTTTTGATTTCCTTGATATTGTATCACATTTTGACATAGAAAAAAAGAAACATTGTAAAAAATTTTGACATTTTGGTAGATTACTTTTTTAAGAACAAAAGGAGTATGATTAAAAATTTTTTTGACCTTTTAGATTGCTTTTGTTCCCCTGCTAAATTTGCTTTATTAAATTTGTGTAGAATGTATTTTTGTTTTATAAATAAAATCTTTACAAAAAAATAGTTGAAATGTTCAAAATACTGCTTGATTTCGACATATCAACTATTTTCTGTATGAATTAATATTTTCCTTTTTAGGCCTCTGGCTCTACTAGTCCATAATTTTTGCCATCTTTTAATTTATGTATTGCATTTACTTTTCCTGTTTCTACATTGATAAATATTAAGAAGTTATGACTTGGCTTTTCTTGTAGCTTTAATACAGCATCTTCTGGTAACATTGGTTTAATTTCATAATAAGATGTTTTTATGATTTCATCTTTGATTTCTGGAACTTTTTCTACATTTGCTTCCATTGTTTTGATAGATGCTTCTTTCATCATTTTTTCTTTTTTAGTTTTAGCTTTTCTGATTTGCCCTTCTAAAATGTCTATATCTTTGTCAATAGCTGCATACATATCTTTGTCCTCTGTTACTGCTCTGTATTTTTCAGAATTTGCTATAACATAGATTTCTGCTATTTGTTCATTTTTTTCTGTTCTTAATGTAACCTCTGCTTCTGATTCTTCAAAATATTTGGCAATTCTGTCTAATTTTTTTTCTACATAGTCATTCATAGCTTCTGTTACTTTTAACTCTTTTCCTGTTATTTTTATTTTCATTTTTATTCGCTCCTTTCTTTTTATAGGTATATTATATACATTAATTTTATACTTGTCAAACCTAAATATTGTTCAAGATAGCATAAATTTTTGACACAATGAAATATGATTATTTATTGCATTTTTATTTGTTTTTTTAGTATATTCTTGTCTACACTATATACTATTGCTAATATAATTGCCATAATAGTTACAATTTGACTTCGGAATGTGAAATAATTGTGTGTGAATGAATGGCTTGAAAGTACAGCATATCTTATATATGGTATTATTGCTATTATTAATAATAATCCTGAAAACCATAGCTTTTTTATTTCCTTTTTTCTTATAAATACTATTTCTGCTATTATTAGACATACTGGTAGTACTTTATTTAAATCATATTTTTTTAATATATCAAATGCAAATAATGTATTTATATTTATTTTGATTGCTTTTAATGGTAAATTAGGTATGTGTTTTAATAGTGTTCTTGTTTGTTCATGTCCTGTTCCATTTATTCTATATTTCATATCATTTATTACATAATCATATGCATTTACTTTTAATATTAGAGATGCTAGTACCCATTTACTTATCCACATTCCTATATATCCTAAACTCCAAAATAGTGTAGATATTACAAAAAATTTAAACCCTTCTTTAAAGTTCGTTGTTTTATTTTGTTTATATCTAATTGTAAGTATTATGATTATTGGAATTAAAAATGTTATGATTTCTGTTGTTAAAAAGTCAAAATAACATGTTAAAATACCAGTTATTAGAAATAATGTATTCATGTTTTTTTCTTTTTTATTTAGTATAATTCCTATTATTGATACTATAAACATGATTAAAAATGTCCAAAAATATTCTAAGCAAAATGGCACTACTATTATTGTACACATAATTAGTCCTATTATATAGGCTATCACTAATTCTTTTATTCCAGTTTTTATTAGCATAATTAATAATGTTACTGCTAGTATTGTTAGTATAATTGCATTTATTATATATATTTGTGATAAGTTAAAGAACATTAGTAATGGTCTTATTATGCTCATAGATCCATGCCAGTATCTCATATATTGAACATTTGCTTGTCTTCCTTCTTCTATTATCTTACTAAAATCTATTTCTAAATGTTTATCTTTGTTGGTAGAATAGTATTTTGCTTCCATTACTGATGGTATTACATTGTTTGTATCTATATAATAAATAATATTTAATAACATGATGTCTGCATATGCATGTGTTGTTGTATATTGCTTTCCTGCTATTATATATTTGTCTGCATGGGCATTTGGAATGTTTAAACATTCTTGTGTTTCTTTTATTTTTTCTACTATTTTTTCTCTTGGTATTTTTGCTGTTCCAATTAATAATAAAAATAATGTTGTTACTGTTATTGTGTATGTTAGTATGTATTTTATTGTTTTTTTAAAAGATTTCTTCGCCATAAAAATATCCTTCTATTATTACTTGATCTGTTGTTAATACTGCTTTAAACTCATCATATTTTAGTTCACCACCTACTTTAATGTTGTTATTAGTATCAACATAACATCTGTTTTCTATGTCATCATCTATTACCTGGCATTCTATATTAGCTGAAGTAGATGTATTTTTAATTTCAGCACTATTTATTTTTAAATGTTTTTTATTTATAATATCTAAAGCTATTAACCTAGGTCTATATGTTTCATTATACATAGCTACTTCATATTGCTCTATACTAACTTTAAATTTTTGTACTTTGCTTCCAAGTTTTGCAGTATAAATGTAATCTGCTTTTTTATATGGTATTTTATCATACTTATAATATAGGTTAGTTCCATCTCCATCTTGTCTATATATTTCTAAGCCTCCTAAATTTTCTATCTCTTTTTCTACTAGGAAAATCTTATATTGCTTCCTTATGCTTTCAATGAACTTATTAACATATGCTTCATTATCACCTTCTATAGCATCAATAATAGCTTCTCTTAATGTTTCATATCTTTGTCCTAATTCATTCTCTATTAGTTCTCCAAAGTCTGTATATTGTGTACCATTATCATGATTTCTAATTTCTAAATATATTTCTTCGTCTGACTTTTGTTCCACTATTGTATTAAAATCATAGTTAAAAATCTTGCTAAGAAAGGTCTCATTATCATACGCACAAAAATTCAACCATAACATTCCATCTTCATAAATTTCTCCAACCGAATTAGAAATCAGCAGTTCATAATTTTCATATTCTATAATATTATCTTCTTCATTAAATACAATCTCTCTATTTCCTATTGTTACTTTTCCTGTACTTTCAATTGTTGCTTTTTCTTCTTCTGTTATTAAATCTCTGTTTAATAAATCTTCTAATAATTGTTCTAGTGTTTTTGTTGTTCCTACATTTGTTTTTTCAGTTGCTACTTTGTCTGCTTTCCATATGTCCTTTTCTTCTTCTACTGTTGCTCCTCTGTTTTCTGTTTTTGCTTTGTCTGTCTTTGTTAAAACACCATTTTCTCCTACTAATGTGCTTATGGTTATAGTTGCTAAAATTATTAACACAATTATTGTTATTACTAGTGCAATTAATGTTATTCCTTTGTTAGCTTTTTCTTCGTTTTTTGTTTTTATTATACTTTTCATATGACACAAACTCCTTCTTTTTCTTTAGTTTTTCTCTTTTTATTTTATTATTTACTTCTTTTAAATATAGTATACATTGCTTTTCAGTTTTTCTTGTTACACTATTTTTAAATTTACTTATAATAATTCTTGATTGCATTCTATCAATAATTCAAGATGCTGTCAACAAGTTTGCATAATTTTGTTGTTTTCTTCTAATACTTTGTAGAACAAAAGAGGCATGATTAAAATTTTATGACCTTTTAGATTACTCTTCATGCCTC
>JAAWEC010000128.1 GCA_022794095.1 Clostridia bacterium | reverse complement strand
TTTGAGCTCCTCTTGCTCTCATTGCTGTAAATGCTTCATGTCCTGGTGTATCTAAGAAAGTAATTTCTCTATCCTTTACTTTTACTTTATATGCACCAATTGCTTGGGTAATTCCCCCTGCTTCTCCTTCTATAACATTCGTTTTTCTAACAGTATCTAATAATGAGGTTTTTCCATGGTCTACATGCCCCATTACAACAATAACAGGTGGTCTTACTTGTAAATCTTCTTCTCTATCTTCTGAATCGTCAAATAATATGTCTTCTTCTGTTACTGTTTCCTTTTTGGTTGCATTAATTCCAAATTCTTGGGCAATTAGATATGCTGTGTCAAAGTCTACTTCATTATTAATTGTTGCCATTATTCCATATCCTAATAGTTTTTTAATAACTTCTGCAGTTGTCTTTTTCATTTCAGCAGCAAAGTCTTTAACTGTAATGCTTTCTGGAATTTCAATTTCAGTTAATTTGAAGATTTTTTGTTTTACTCTATCTTCTTGATTTTTACTATTTCTTTTTCTTCCTCTTCTACCACGTTCTGTTGTTAAGTCATAGTAATCAAGCATTCCACCATCTTGTTCATCAAACATGTTTGATAAACGATTAGCTTGTTTTAGTGTTTTTAGTTTTCCTTCATCAAAGTCATTTCCACCATTATTTCTTCTTGTTTTATTCTTTTTATTTGTTTTATTTTCATCAAATTTATTGTTTCTTTGTTTATCTAAACCTCTATTGTATTCTCTTACTGTTTCTTTTTCAACATTTTCAACAGACATAATGTTTTTGATGTTTTTTTCTATACCTTTTTCGTCTAGTGGTCGTTTGTTGTTATTATTAAATCTATTGTTGTTATTATAGTTATTATTATTGTTACGATTATTGTTATTATAGTTATTGTTGCTGTTACGGTTATTGTTATTATAATTACCTCTGTTATTATCATTATGGTTTCTTGAAAAATTATTATTCCTAAAATTATTATTTTGGTTTTGATTTCTATTTCTGTTATTATTGTTGTTGTTATGATAATTGTTATTTCTAGTTTGATTTTCCTGTTCTTGATTTTGTTTAAATTCAGGTTTTGTTTTTGTAGTAACTGTTGCAGTATCATTTGCTATTACTTCTTTTGGTTTTTCTACTGTTTCTTTAACTTGTGGTTTTTCTATTATAACTTCTTCTTTTACCTCTTCTTTTATTTCTTCTTTTTCTTGTTTTGGTTCTTCCTTTTTAAGACCAAATAACTCACTAACTGTCATAGGTTTATTTGGTTTGTTACGATATACAATATTGTAATCTTTGTTTTGTTTTCTTTCTATAAAACCAACATTATTTTTCTTTTCATCTTTTTTTATTACTTCTTTTTTCTTTTCTGGTTCTTCTTCTGCTATAATAACTTCTCTTCTAATAATAACTGGTGCTTTTTCTTCTTTTTTCACGTCTTTTTCCTTATCCCTCTTCTTTTCTTCTTTCTTTTTTCCCTCATTTTTGGTTAATAATTTTTCCACTTTATTTGCTTCTTCTTCTTCTACTCCACTTAAATGACTTTTGACTTCTATTTTTAACTTATTTGCTGCATCAATTACTTCTTTACTGGTTAAGCCTAATTTTTTTGCTATTTCATGTATTTTTATCTTACCCAATAAGTTCACCCCCATTATTTATTTTCTGTATCTCGCTTGCCAAATTACTATCATGTATTCCTATAATTGCTTTATTTGACTTTCCGAATTGCTTTACTTAAAAGTTCTATTTCTCCTTTTACTATAACTGGTACTTGAAATTCTTTTCCAAGTAGTTCAAACTTCTCTTTAGTTCTTTTAGACGCATCTTCTGCTACAATAACTAAATGTACTTTTTTCTTTTTTATTTGCTCTTCTACACTATCTGCTCCAAAGCAGATTTTTCTTGCTCTTGCAGCTAATCCAATTAGTCCTAATATTTTTTTATTTATCAAGTATTACACCTCTTAAACTTTCATAAATTTCTTCTGATATTTTTAAATCAAAAACTTTTTCTAGTCTTTTTGATTTAATTACTCTTTCTAAGCATTGTATATCATCACATATATATGCTCCTCGTCCTTCTTTTTTGCCTGTTTTGTCTATACTTATTTCATTTTCTTTGTTTTTGACTATTCTAATTAAATCTTTTTTATCTTTTTGACTGTTACAACCCATACAGGTTCTTTGTGGTTGATTTTTCGTTTTTAATCACATTCCTTTCTAGTTAGTTGATTGCTTTATTCTTGACTATTTTCTTCTTCTGTTTCTTCCTCTTCTTTTTCTTCTTGTGGGTTCATTAACATTTCTCTAAATTGTGTTTCTGATTTAATGTCAATTTTCCAATTTGTTAGCCTTGCTGCTAGTCTTGCATTTTGTCCTGATTTTCCAATGGCTAATGATAATTGGTCATCTGGTACAATTACTTGAGCAAATTTTTCTTCTTCTTTGATGTCTACTGCTAATATTTGTGCTGGAAGTAAACTAGATGCAATGTAAATTGATGGGTCTTCGTTCCATTCTATTACATCTATTTTTTCTCCATTTAGTTCATTTATGACATTTTGTATTCTGACTCCTTTTTGTCCTACACATGAACCGACTGGATCAATGTTTGGGTCAGGTGAATATACTGCAACTTTACTTCTATAACCAGGGTCTCTTGAAACACTTTTTATTTCAATTACACCTTCATAAATTTCTGGTATTTCAAATTCTAATAGTTTTCTTACAAAGTCTGAATGGCTTCTTGATACTATTACTTGAGGTGCTCCTTTACTGCCTTTTTCGACATCTAAAACATATCCTTTTATTTTGTCATTTACATGATAATGCTCGGTTGGTATTTGTTCTTTGGCTGGCATAACTCCCTCTAATTTACCTAAGTCCATAACTACAATATTACGGTCTGCCTTTTGTACCAATCCTGAAACAATCTCACCTTTTCTGTCATTAAATTCTGTATAAATAATTTCTCTTTCTGCTTCTCTTAGCTTTTGAACAATAACTTGTTTTGCTGTTTGTGCTGCAATTCTTCCAAAGTCTCTTGGTACAATTTCTATTTCTACTATGTCCCCTTCTTTAAAATCTGGATTAATTTTTTGTGCTTCTTTAATGCTTATTTCTGTTTCTTTATCATTTGCTTTTTTTACTACTTCTTTTAAAGAGTATATGTGTGTTGCTCCTGTTTGTTGATCCATTTGTACTTTTACATTTTCTAAAGAATCGAAATTTCTTTTATATGCTGTTACTAATGCTGTTTCTATTGATTCTAATAAATATTCTTTGTTAATTCCTTTTTCCTTTTCTAATTCTTCTAATGCTAATATTAGTTCTTTGTTATTAATTGCTTGTTCTTTCATTTTTTATATCATTCCTTTCTTTTAAATATGGTTTATGAGTTGTATAAATAGTATTGTTTAAATTAAAGTTGAATTTTATAACTGCAATTCTAAATGTTAATTTTTAGGCTTACCAATGAAATATTAGTTTTATCTGTGCTACATTTTTTCGTTCTATTTTTATTTGCTTTACTTCATTTTCTGTTTCATTGTTTTTGATAACTATTTCTTCTTGGTTGAATTCTTGCAATATTCCTTGATACAACTTTTTTCCATTTTCATCTTTTTTAAATAGTTTTATTTCAATTTCTTTTCCTATACTTTGTTCTAAATGTTTATCTTTTCTGAGTGTTCTTTCGATTCCTGTTGATGATACTTCTAAAAAGTATTGTTCTTTGATATAGTCTGCTTCATCTAATATGCTATTTATAGCATTATTTACTTTTTCACAATCGTTTAAATCTATTCCTTTTGGACTATCAATGAAAATTCTTAAAAAAAAGTTTTTTCCCTCTTTATTATATTCTACATCATATAAGTCATATCCTATTTTTTCAATAATTGGTTTTATTAGAGTTTCTACTCTTTCTTCTATACTTGCCAATATTTCCTCCTTTATTAGCTTTCAATAATTAAGAGTGGGATTTGTTCCCACTCTCTACTACATTTGATGTTACTTACCATATTATACCCAATATTTGGCATAAATGCAAGCTTTTTTTGAATTTTTCTATATTTTTTCTAATATTTCTACTGCTACTTCTGTATTTCCTGCATCTCCAATTTTTATGTCTCTAACATGGTCAATTTTCTCCCATGTAGTTTCTCTTTTAAATAGACATTTGAAATTGATTAATAACCATGATCCCATAAATAATGGATAACATACTAAACCTTTTAGCATTGGCTTAATTGGTCTTCTGTCTAATAACATAACAATTATGGCTGTTCCAATTGGTAGTAAAAATGTTGGAACTAAATATCTTAATATATTGATTATTAGTTCTGCTTGTGTCATTCCATTTCCTGCATACATTAAGAAGTTTGTTGCTAATAATATAAGTGTAATAATGAACATAGGAATACTTCCTATAATATATAGAAAACCATCAAAATTCATCATAGTTTTATTTTCTTTTGCAGCTAATGCTAGTTGTCTTGTATATTCTTTTATACATTGCATATGACCTACTGTCCATCTGCTTCTTTGTGACCAACTTTGTTTAAATCCTACTGGTTGTTCATCATATACAATTGCATCTGTTGACCAACCTAATCTTTTACCTTTAATGATTCTTTTTAATGAAAATTCAATATCTTCTGTTAATGTAACTGTTTTTAAACCACCTTCTGGTTTTATTACATCAAATCTTACCATAAACCCTGTACCATTTAATAATGGTGACAACCCTAAGTTGTATCTAGCTAAATGATAAAATCTATGCATTGTCCAGTAAAATATTGCATAACCTGCTGTTATCCAACTGTCTGTTGGGTTTTTTATATCTCTATATCCTTGTACGACGTCTTCTCCTTGACATAGTTTTTTGTTCATATTTTTAATAAAGTTAGAATCTACAATATTGTCTGCATCAAACACAAAGAATGCATCATAGTCAGCATTTTCTTCGATTTTTTGTTGTAAAAACCAGTCTAACGCATATCCTTTTGTTTTTTGTGTATTGTTGAATCTTTCATATACAATTGCTCCTGCTTCTTTTGCAATTTTTGCTGTATTATCTGTGCAGTTGTCTGCAATTACATAAATGTCATATAATTGTTTGTTATAATTTTGCTTTTTTAGGCTTTCTACTAAATTGCCTACAACAGCTTCTTCGTTATGTGCTGGTATTATTGCCATGAATTTGTGGTCTTTGTTTACTTTTAATGGTTTGTCTTTTATTTTTACTAAAGAACATAAACTTACCATTATTTGGTATAACCAGAATATTGTTATTGTCCATACAAGAGCTTCTCTTAGTATATATAAATAATCCATTTTTTTACCTCTCTTTTTTTATTTCGTTTGTATATATTTATTATGCTACCTTTCTTATTATACTATTATTGTTAAAATTATGCAATGTTTTTTTTGAATTTAATATTTTTTTAATATTTGGACTATTTATAAAAATAGTATTATTTTTTTATTGATACAAATATTAATCAATTTTGTTGTAATATTAAAGCCACTCCATGATTTCATTTAAGTTTTTTCTAGGTCTTGATTTTGGATTTTCATTTGGATAACCTATAGATATTGCAGAAATTAGTTCCATATTTTCATAGCCTATAAATCTAGCTATTTCTTTACCGAGTATATACAATATCTCTTATCCAAAGTGAGCCTAATCCTAAATCAGTTGCTCTTAAGCAAATATGTTCTATAGCTCCACCAATTGAAAGTGAATCTCCTATAATCCAATTGTTTTCATATTCTTTAAGAACTAATATAAGTATAGGTGCTTCTTTCATTATTTTTGCTGTTGCTTTAACACTACTATTAGCTTTATATATTTGTCTTTCTAAACTAACTTTTGAGCTATTTTCCTTTTCCAACATAATGTCTGCAATTTGATTTTTTATA
>JAAWEC010000127.1 GCA_022794095.1 Clostridia bacterium | reverse complement strand
TAATAACAATAATTGCAATAGCATTAGCAGCAGTTTTAATGTTTGTATTTCCACTAATGACAATGTCTGATAGAACAGACGAAGTTTCACAATTAACAGTAGAGACAGCAACAACAGAATTTGTAGATGATATAACAAAAACAGGAAAAATCACATTAGATAAATACGATAAATTCGTACAAAATATTTCTTCTACAGGGAATAGTTACGATGTTGAAATGGAAGTAAAAGTATTAGATGAAAACCCTGGAAAGAAAACAACACAAGCAGTTTCCACAAAAATAGGAGAAAATGTGTATTATTCTATGTATACATCACAAATTTTAGATACTTTATCATCAGATAATGCTTCACAAACAAAAGTATTAGCATTAAAAGAAGGAGATATCGTTTCTGTTAGTGTAAAAAACACAAATACAACTTTATCACAACAATTAAAAAGTTTCTTTTATTCCGTAACAGGAAATGATACATACACAATAGCTGCAGAGCAAGCTGGTATTGTTACTGCAAACGGAACAGGAAAATAAAGGAAAGATAACATATGAAAATACAAAATTTAGCTATCATATTTATTGTAATAATGTTACCAATTTCTATGGTACTTACGAGTTTTGTACAAAATCAAGTTGAAACATTACACAATCAAATTTCTTATGATACCAAATTAAATAGAGCCACATATGATGCATTAAAAGCTTTTCAATTAAACACAATTAATAATGATACATCAGATTTAACCAACTCTAAATTGCGTGATATTGAAGCATCAGCAAATACATTTTTCAACTCAATCTCTAGCAATTTTAACATGGCAGGTTACAATAAAGATGTTTTGAAAAGTTATGTGCCAGCATTAGTATATACCATGTATGATGGTTATTATATCTATTCACCTTATAACAATGTTTTAGATGACAATAAAGTTAATGAGGTGCTTCAAGATGATGGTACAAAATTAAAAAAGAGTGATAAGGAAATATTAGAACAAAATCCAGATGCAACTTATAAAGATGGTGACAAAATATATGGTTTAAAGCCATATATTCATTATAGCTGTCGTTATATTAAAGGTGCATCTATTGATGTTGTTATTACATATTCATTAGACAGTTTTATAACAGTACAAGGAACAGTTGATGGCAAAAATGTTTTTAAATATGGTTATTTACTAGATGAAGTTTATGCAAACAAAACCGACAATGATAGAACAGCTACATATAGAGGAGTTCCAATTAATTGCAATGAGGAAACAAAAGAATATATTGACCAAACAGATACAGAATATACATATATAAAATTAAATGGAGTAAAATATTACAAAGACAATAATGGAAAATGGTTTTCTATTTTAAATAATGAAAGATATGTACAAGACAATTTTAATCCAGAAACTACAGGAGCTTTTGAATATTACAATGAAGCATATCAATTTACAGAATGGTTAAAAAATTCATCTTTGAAAGAATTAACAGGAGCAGATGCTGTTAATGAATATGGAAATGAACTATCAGAGGAAGATAAAAACAAACTTGGTAATTATAAAATCTTCGAATTTAAAGATAGTAGTGGAATAAACATAGAAGATAAAAATTCTAATTTTACACAACAAAGATTAGCTGTTATTCGTTATTCTATTGAAAAAAATCTATCTGTAGCAATTGCTAACTATAATAATTATACAGGTGTAAAAACAGAATTTCAAATGCCAAAATTAAAAGAAGATGAATGGGAGCAAATTTTAAACAATGTATCTATTATTAGTTTTATGCAAGGTTTGAGTATTGGTGGAAAAATTTATAATGGATATTCAATCATCACAAATAATAAAAACAAAGAAACAGTAAATGAAGATTCTATTTATATAGTATCTCATAAAACAGATGGATATTATCATAGACCAAATTGTAGAAATTTAATTGATAAAGATTCTCTTGAAGGAATATTGAATATTGATGTTGAAAGAAAGACAAGAATTTATAAAGATGGTGAACCAGTTCATTATTTTTATCCAAAAAAATTCATTGGATGTTATGATTGTGCTATAACATATACAAATGTGGAGCATGTAGATGATTTAGGTAAATATATGGCAGAAGAAGTATATAATAGAGATTCTACATATGGACCACTTTTAGCACAAACATATTTTACAGCACTTGGTAGAGAACGTTATGGATTATATAGAACAAATACAAATCCAGATGCAATAAAAGGAAAATTTGGAATAACAAATAATAATTAGAATAAAAATTTTTAAAAAGGAAATACTTATAATTAGCATGGAGGTTTTTATGAAAAAACAAATCGTAAAGCTATTATTAGTATTTTTTTTAATGGTTATTTATGCATATATCCTTGTAATTATTAATCTTCCTGATAATTTAGTGATTTTTGAGGGAGAGGACTTAAGGATGAAAACCATATTTGGAATTAGTTTGAAAGTAAATCAAGAAAAGATAGAAGCTGTTTCAAGTTCTATTTCAAAATCAGATTTCAAATCAGAACTAGCAGAACAAAAATCAGGAAAAGCAACAGTGGAAGTAAGTTTATTTGATATTATTTCATTAAAAGATGTTGAAATAGATATTCTTCCAAAAACAAAGGTAATTCCTGTTGGAAATATTGCAGGTGTTAAATTATATACAAGTGGTGTTCTAGTAGTTGGAATGTCTGAAATTGAGGGAATAGATAGTAAGAAATATAAGCCTTATGAAAATACTGGAATTAAAGAAGGAGATACTATAACTCGGAATAAATGATATTCGGAATTAATACAACAGAACAGTTAATAGAAGCCGTAAATAATGCAAATGGAAAGGCAGTAAAGGTACACTATAGGCAAGATGAACAAACAAAAGAATGTAGTATTGAGCCAGTAAAAACAAGTAATGATGAATATAAGTTAGGATTATGGGTAAGAGATAGTGCTGCAGGAGTTGGAACTGTAACATTTTATGAACCATCTAGTAGAACATTTGGGGCTTTAGGTCATGGTATAACAGATATTGACACAGAGGAATTAATTAATATTGCTTCAGGTGAGTTTGTAACTACAAGAATTTTGAATATTACTAAAGGGGAAAGTGGTTATCCTCGGAAAGATACAAGGAACAGTAGAAAATCAATCAAATATTGGAAAGATATACAAAAATAGCAAATTTGGTATTTATGGAACAGTGGATAATGTAACAAGCTTAAAAATTGATAAATCAAAAGAAATGGAAGTTGCTATGCGTGATGAAATAAAATTGGGAAAAGCAACTATTTTATGCAACTTGGATAATCAAAAGGTAGAAGAATATGAAATAGAGATAGAAAAGATTTATCCAGAAAATAACTATAATAATAAAAGTATGCAAATTAAAGTAACAGATAAGAGGCTTTTAGATAAAACAGGTGGAATTATCCAGGGAATGTCAGGCTCACCTATAATCCAAAATGGTAAATTTATAGGTGCAGTAACACATGTATTGGTAAATAACCCAGAAGAAGGATATGCAGTGTTTGGGGATATTATGCTAAAGCAAGCTAGAGAAGTAAAATAGTATCTAAAAAAGAGTTCCTTTTAGGATACTCTTTTTTTTTTATGATATTAACATTGGTCCAATTTCTGTTACAGTACCAGCACCAAGTGTTATAACAATATCGTTTTCTTCTACATTATTTTTTATATATGAAACACATTCATTAAAATCAGGAATATATTTTGTGTTTTTTCCAATGGAATTTAATTCATTTACTAAGTCTTTTGAACTTATACCATAAGTATTTTTTTCTCTAGCTGCATAAATATCTAAAATGATTACATTATCAAAATTTAATAAGGCATTTGCAAAGTCTTTTAATAAATTTTTTGTTCTACTATAAGTATGTGGTTGGAAAACAACCCAAGAATGATTGAATTCTTTGTTTGAAAGAGCTTTAGCAGTAGCTAAAATTTCTGTTGGATGATGTCCATAATCATCATAAATACTGACTGTATTATCTATTTTTCCTTTGAATTCAAATCTTCTGTGAGCTCCAGTAAATTTTAGTAGGGCAGATTGTATTGAACTTTTTTCAATACCATAAGTAGTACATAATGCAATACAAGATAAAGCATTTGAAACATTATGAATACCAGGAACACAAAGTTTAATATTACAAAAAAATTCATTGTTGTGATATACATCAAAAGATGAAAAACCATCACTGTCAAAAGTAATGTTTTCAGCATAAAAGTTACATTGCTTATTTTCAATAGAATAGGTAATTGCAGTTGCTTTTGTGTGAGAAATTAAGTCTAAGCAATTTTTATCATCACCATTTATAATTAGAGTACCATTATTTGGTAAGAGTTTTACATATTTAATGAAAGCTTTTTTTATATTTTCAAAAGTTTTAAAATAGTCTAAATGGTCATTGTCAATATTTAAGATGATTTCTGCTTTTGGACTGAATTTTAAAAAGCTTTCTACATATTCGCATGCTTCAATAATAAAATGTTCACTATTTCCAACATGATAATTGCCATCAAGTTGCTTTAAATAAGCACCAACTTGGATACTTGGACTTTCTAAAGCTTCTAAAAAACAAAGTGCAATCATAGATGTAGTAGTGGTTTTTCCATGTGTTCCAGAAATACAAATGGTATCTTTGTAACAACGGGTTAGCTCACCTAAAAAGTCAGCTCTTTCAATAGTTGGAATATTAAGCTTTTTTGCTTCTAACATTTCTGGGTCATCTTGTTTTATTGCAGCAGAATATACAACAATATCTGAGTTTTTTACAGCTTCTAAATTATGACCAATAGATACGTTAATATCTAATTCGTTTAATTTATCAGTTGTTTCAGATTTTGCCCAGTCAGAACCAGTAACATGAAAGCCCCAATTTTTCAAAATAGCAGCTATTCCACTCATGCTAACTCCACCAATTCCAATCATATGTATATTTTTATATTTTTTTATGTTGTCAATATTTGGCATTTTTAAACACTCCTTAAATTCTCATTAAAACAGATAAATTATATAATGTTATTATTAAAAATTCAATAGTTTAATATGAATTTGCATAAAAAATAAAATATTAAGTTACAATTTATCAGTTTATCAATAATAAATTTTGTATATAGAGTTTCAGTTTTGAATTGTAATAATTATATATTATATTAAAGAAATGAAAAAGTGTTACAAAATATAAAATTTGATTTTTTTGTAAAAAAAAGAAGGAAAAACTTTTTTTATGGAGAATAATATAAATGTACATAAAAGACAAGCAATATGTACAAAATAAAATTAAAACTTAAGGAAGGAAGGTGCATTTCGAATGCAAATCACAGATGTACGTTTAAGAAAAGTAAATTCAG
>JAAWEC010000126.1 GCA_022794095.1 Clostridia bacterium | reverse complement strand
TTTTTTATTTCTCTTATATTTTTCATCAATCCAAATCCTCCCATATTTCTTTTGTTCTAATCTAACATTTTTAATTTTTATTATTATTTACTTCTTTTAAAATTAGTATACATTGCTTTTTAATTTGTTACATTATAGAAAATCAACAACATTTTACTTACACTTAAACAAGAGTTTTACTTTAATTTTCAATGTTCTACTATCTCTAAAAATACTTATAATAATTTTCCCAAAATCATTTTATCAATAATTAAAATTGCTGTCAACAAGTTTGCATAATTTCCTATGGTTATTTTTTATTTTAATTATCTAATTCTTCACCTATAGTTCACACAATGGACAAACTCCATTGTTAAAATACAACCATAGTCAGTAAAAAAGTAATACTGATGAAAGAAAAAAACATCCCCTTTTATTTTCAAAAAAGAAACGTCACTGTACTGAATGACATTTTTTTGGTTCAGTACACAGACGTTTCTTTTTATATTACTATTAAATCCATTTCATTTGTAAGAGTTTCGTTACCATAGGCATACATTATATACAAAGCATTATCTGTCAAATAAAACACTTTTGAATTTTCTATATTATATTTAATACTTTCAACATCTCTGCTATAAATGTTATAACCAAGTGCCTTCAGGTCTTCTACCTTTTTTTGTTCTGCACTTATTTCGTTTTTTATTTTTTGTTGCAAAGCTGTTTTTTCAATATTTTCTATTCTCAAAACTTCTTCTAAAGATATTTCCTTATTGTTCCTTAGGTCATAGTTATATGTTTTAAGAATTACTCTTTGTATATTATTTCCCTCTTTTAAATTAGAACGTATCATTAAAGATAATATTCCATTTTGTACATTTGAAACATATTCTACTGTATAAATAGAATTTTTATTTTTACTTCCTAATACACTGTTAATCTTACTTTCAAATGCTTCTATTTCTTTATTGTATTTTTCAACTATTTTATTATCTATATTAATATATGGAATATGTACATCTATATCATAATTGTTTAATTTATTTTCTTTCTTTTCTGTTTTAGTATAAACAAGTGGTTTGTCAGCTTCTATTTTTTTGTTGTCTTGACTTTCGCCTTCTTCTATCTCTATATTATTTGTAAAAATCTGGTCAAAACCTGCATGCAACTCCTCTATTTGCTCTTCAGTTTTTTTACCTATCTGACTTTCTGGCTCTACACCAAATATATCTATTCTAGCATAAAACTGTACATAAAAAGCAATAATTATAGATATAATACATATTACTATTATTGTAGCATAAATGGCTATTTGTTTTTTATTGAAAACTTTTTCTTCTGACAAAGTTACTTTCATTGTTTCTCCTTTTGAGACATTAGGGACAGGTCTAAAGTGTCTCATTTTTCATTTTTTTCTATTATAGCATTTATATTTTAGTTTAGCAATTGTTTTTTTGTATTTTGGTAGGATAAGGTTTTCTTATAAAAATATGCTAATGTTATAGGAGATTCTTCAATTTTCCTATACAACAAAAAATACCTCCTTGATATATTTTTATTATATCATAAAAGGTATTTTTCATTTTACACAAAATTTCTTATACTCCCAAAAACTTAGTTTTATTCAACATACAGTACTAAACGAAAAGAATGGTTAAAACTCTTACTACCCTCAGTATCATTACGACCAGAAGCTGAATAGTTAGTAAAGTAACGTCCTCCTCTAGCAACAAATGGATATTTAGTACTGTTGGTATTTTTTTCAGCTACATATTCCCATGCATTTCCTTCTAAATCGTAAATATTACACACTCTATCTGCTTCATTATTTCCTGTCACTGTTACACTACTTCCTCCTACATGTCTACTGCTATCTACTTTTGTAACATCATAAGTTTTATTTGTTCCGTCTACTCTGGGTTTGCTAGAAATAAATACCATTATCATATCCCATTGTATTCCTGATATTAATGCACTTTTTACATGTGTATTACTTGCATACATTGTTTTTGCTGTTGCTTTTGCATTTTCTTGAGTATCATTAATCCAAACAGTTGCTCCTTTTTTACTTACTAATGTACTTGTTCCTTCTTTTCCTGCTTCATATCTTGATATATAAAATCCTTTTGCATTTCTAACTGCTGTTTCTTCGTCTGTTATTCTCTCTGGTAAATAGTCTATATCATCAATTGCTCTTTCTGAAATCTTTGTATTTTCATAACTTGTATTTCTTTCATATGATGTTTCATCTGCTACTGGTATCCATACAAATTGGTTTCCTACATTTGATGTGTCATTTGCGACATCTGAAATAACTAATCCCTCTGATATATCATCTAATCCTGGCACAATTGAAAATCCCACTGGAATTACTGCTGTTCCATTTTTTGTATATGTTTTGTTTTCGTCTCCTGTTACAATTTCTCCTGGAACTGCTATATTACTTACTGGTGGTGTTGGTGTATCTCCTCCACCTGTTGAATTATTTCCATCTCCTGTATTATTACCATCTCCTGTTGAAGTTTTTCCAATATAGTCATCTAATTTTCCTTCTATTAAATATCCTAAATCTGTGTGTACTGCTCCTGTTTCTTTATTTACTTGATTTTCATTACTTATTACTTTGTTATTTATCAATTCTGTTATTACATTATCTATTGTAGGATTTCTATATTTTTGTTCTGCTTTTATTATTGCAAGTTCTATTTGTTCTTCTAATGATGCTACTTCTGTTAATTCTTTTGCTGTTTTTGCTTCTTTTATTAATCCTTTTTCTCCTGTCAATCCTGCTATTGTTATTCCTGCCAGAATTATTAAAATTATTATTGTGATTACTAACGCAATTAAAGTTATACCTTTTTCTTGTCTATTTCTATTCATTTTTTCAACTCCTTTGTATTTTTTATAACCTATTCCAGTAATTCCACAAATCGTTGGAACTG
>JAAWEC010000125.1 GCA_022794095.1 Clostridia bacterium | reverse complement strand
GCTACCGCTAATATACCCATAATATACAAAAACGCCTACAACCCTTTATTTTAGGCGGTAGGCACGAGTTCTGTTATTACCAATGTTATTAGTGTTATACCTTTATTTAGTTTTTCTTCATTTTTTGTTTTAATTATACTAACCATTAATATAATCCTCCTTGTATCTTTTGTTTGTTCTGTTTTAGTCTTTCTATTATTATTTTCCTTTTTAGAAATAGTATACATTCATTGCTTCCAAATTTGTTTTATTATATGGAATACCAGAATTTTTTTATATATTTCACTTGTATTTAAACAAGAGTTTTACTTCAATTTTCAATGTTATACTATTTTTGAAAATAGTTTTAATAATTTCTTTGATTATTTTATCAATAATAAAAATTACTGTCAACAAGTTTTCATAATTTCCTTGCCTGACAAAAAACAAGAAAAAAATCTCATAATCCCAAACATCTAAAATCCTTAATTTTTTATGAATTCTATTTATTTGTCGAATTTTTTATTATATAATGTATTTAGAAAAGAAAATGGTTGAAATCTTCCAACCAAATTTTACAAACGAACAAATACAGGGCATGTAAAGTAATCTAAAAGTCAAATAATTTTAATCATGCTCATTTTGTTCCTTTGAAAGGAATGAACTTATTTATGAAAATATTTAAAAAAATATTAATAATATTATTAATACTATTTGTAGTAGCTTTTAGCATAATTTTTATGATTGGATTTGGATATTACTCTAACACATTAAAAGAAAAGCCCCTTGTAACAAGAGTTGAGGAAATAACAAGTAAAGAAAATTACACGTCTTTTGACAACTTGCCAGCAAATTACATAAATGCAGTAATTGCTGTAGAAGACCATCGTTATTATGACCATGGAGCAATTGACCCAATCGGAATTGCTAGAGCATTTTATACAAACATACGTGATGGTGAATTTGACGAAGGTGGTAGTACAATTACACAACAAGTTGCAAAAAATCTTGTTTTTAGTCAAGATAAAACTTTACTTAGAAAACTTGGAGAACTATTTGCAGCCTATGACTTAGAAAAAAACTATACTAAAAACGAAATCTTTGCTTTATATGTGAACTCTTCTTACTTTGGTGATGGTTATTATAGCATTTATGAAGCAAGTCAAGGTTATTATCAAAAAGAACCAAAAGACCTTACCCTTTCAGAAGCAAGTATGCTAGCTGGTATTCCTAATGCACCATCTGTTTATGCTCCAACTGTTAACCTAGACTTAGCAAAAAAACGTCAAAAACATGTATTAAATAAAATGGTGGAATATGGATACATCACACAAGACGAAGCTAATAATGTGCAATAATGTCGTGATGTTGCGTTGGGGACGTTTCTTTTGGGACATTTTTATGTTAATTTGCTTTTTCTATTATTATATATTAATAGATTTAATAAAAAGCAATTTCAGGTTACATAAAAATGTCCCAAAAGAAACGTCCCCAACGCGACATCACGACATTAGAGTATAACTTCCATTGTGTAGTTATTTTTTGTTCCATCTAATTTTATTGGGTTATCTACTTTGTTGCCATTTAGAGTAATTGTGCTTTTTCCTTGTTCAAATGTGTTTTTATTTTCTGGGTTTCTTACTGTGATGTTATATAGGCTGTCTTTCCATTTGTATTTCATTTGATATTCTTTCCATTCTTTTGGAATACATGGTTCAATTTTTAAATATCCCTTTTCTATCTTTAGACCTAATATGTGTTCTATTCCTGCTTTATAATACCAGCTAGCAGACCCTGTATACCAAGTCCAACCACCACGTCCTGCTAAATTTCCTGCACCATAAATATCTGCTGGTATAACATATGGTTCAACTTTGTATTTTTTGCTTGCTTCTTTTGTTCTTGCATGCTCAATTGGATTTATCATTCGATATAATTCTAATGCCTTATCACCAAATCCTAGCATTGTTTCTGCTATTATTACCCATATAGAACCATGTGTGTATTGTCCTCCATTTTCTCTAACTCCTGGTAAATATGCCTTAATATATCCTGGCTCTAAATTACTTTTTTCAAAAGGTGGGTCTAACAGTTTTATAATTCCGTTTTCTCTATCTATTAAATGGTTTTCTAAGCTTTCCATTGATATATATTTTTTATCATTGTCCCCCATATTAGAAATTACACTCCAACTTTGAGCTATTGAGTCAATACGACATTCTTCATTTTCCATGCTTCCCAATACATTTCCGTCATCCATAAAAGCTCTTTTAAACCATCTTCCATCCCATGCATTAGTATTTAAAGCTCTTTTTAGGTCATTTCTTATTGTTTCATATTTTTTAGCTAACTCATAGTCCTTCATTTGCTCACATATTGGAATAAATTTTTCTAATATTGCACCTAAGAAAAATCCTAGCCATACACTTTCTCCTTTACCCTTATTTCCAACTGTACTAAATCCGTCATTCCAGTCACCAGAACCAATCTTTGGCAAACCATTTTCTCCAAAGTTCAGACTTCTTTCAATAGCCTTAATGCAATGTTCATAAATACTTGCCTCTTGCTTAGATGCTATATATTTTTCATATCTTTCGTCTTGTCCTTCTTCTAATTCTATTCCTTCTAGGTATGGCGTTTTTATATTTAAAATTTGCTCATCTCCTGTAAAGTCAATATATCCTATTACCAAATAAACAAGCCATAACAAATCATCAGAAAATCTTGTTCTAATTCCTCTTTCATTTTCTTCATGCCACCAATGCTCTACATCTCCTTCTACAAATTGATGTTTACTATGCAAAATAATTTGATTTTTTATTATATTTGAGTCTAAATACTTTAGTCCAATAGTATCTTGTAATTGGTCACGAAATCCATAAGCACCACCAGATTGATAATATCCTGTTTTTCCGAAGTAGTCTACTACAAATAATTTGATATGTTACCCATCCATTTAGCATAATATTTGTAGATTCTAATGGAGTATATACTTGCAATGTTCCTAAAAACTCTTTCCAAAAACTTTTTATATTATTTAATTCTTGTTTACAATTTGCTATTTTTTGATATTTATAAGCTATATTTTTGCAATCTATACTATCATCTTCTGCTCCTAAAATAAGTGATATTTCTTTATCTCCGTAGCTTTCTAGTTCTATTTCAATTTCAAAACTTAAAATTGTTTTTTTACCTAATGCATTTTTGTTATTTAAAGACACCTTTTTTAATGCTTGTGGATTAGAAATTCCACCATCTCCTAGAAAGAAATTTTTGTCTCCTGTATATGATTTGATTTTTTCACTTGAAGAAATATAAATTCTAGTTTGTTCCATTTCTTCTCTATACAAATTTCTAGCTTCTATCAAATTGCTATTACTATCTAAATTTATACTAATATGTCTATTTGACTTAATTTCGTCTTCTCCAATTACTGGTTTTATATAATAATACAATTTAAGCTTTTTACGTTCTTGTGTCCTATTTTTCAATTTTAAAACTCCAACCTTACAACTGTCATCTTTTGGAACAAAAACCTCTAGTTCTTGTTCTATTCCTTCACTTTTATGAATATATTTTGCAAAACCAAAACCATAAATAACATTATAATTTTTATCATCTGGTTTAGGATTTAAACCAAGTGACCAACTTTTTTTAGTTTCTTCATCTTTTAAATAAATAATTTCTGATGGAATGTCATAACTTGGTTTATTTTCCCAACTAGATACACGGTTTAATCTACAATTTTTAAACCATGTATATCCTCCCATATTTTCTGTAATAACTGTTCCAAATTTATCATTTGCCATAATATGACTCCACACTGTAGGTAATCTATTTTCCTTATTAATCCTAATCAAATAT
This sequence comes from Clostridia bacterium, assembly GCA_022794095.1. Lineage (GTDB taxonomy): Bacteria > Bacillota > Clostridia > TANB77 > CAG-508 > CAG-269. The sequence continues at coordinate 6,598 of JAAWEC010000125.1, read as the reverse complement.
TCTTTTCCATCACTTGAAAAACCACCATACTCATTATAATATTTCAAATCCTCACTATTTTCTAATATATCAACATCTTCTTTATCCTCTATAAATAAAGGATTTTGCACTTCTTCCCCAATCAATTTATAATTATCCAAATAACTTTCTTCTAAATCTTTTATATTATTTTTTAAACCACCTTTGTCACTATCAATAACAATTTCTGCTAAAAATTCTAATAATTCAATATCTTCTTTATTTACCTCTCCTTTACTTAAGGTAAAAATTCCACCTTTTTGGTTTCTTAAATATCCCATATGATAGTTTAAAATACTACCTTCTATTTCTTCTTTTAAATAGTTTTCATAGCTGTGCTTTTCTTCATCTAAAATAACTATTTCTGTTTCTATATTTTTCATTCTAAAAAATTCATATGCTTTTAACATTTCCTTTATTACATAACTGTCATTTGCATTTTTCACTTTAATTAAGATAATTGGTAAATCTCCAGATATTCCATATTTCCATAAATCACTTTGATGATAATTTCTAAAATTATTTTGTTTATCCAATGTTTTTATTGGATTATCAAAAACTAAATATGATAGCATTTTTTGATATATTGCTATATCTTCTCCCTTCATTCTTAAATATCTACTTTCTGCTTCTACTCTTGCTTTTGCAAGTTCAAATTCTTTAGTAACATTTTGAGTAATTTGATATTTTTTAATATTTTGAATTACATTTTCTTTTTCTTCATTTACAGCTAAAATAAAATCCATTATAGCTTCTTCATGTGGTTTTACTTTAATAGTCCTTTTTAGTGCAACAACACTCTCAGTAACTAATCCAATCTTTTTTGAAAATGGAATTGAATTTTGAATTAATTTTGGAATTCCTAAATTTCCTCTACCAACAAACTTTTCTAAATCAATTTCATATTCAAAATCCCCAATTGTTTCACTATTTGTGGATAAATTTGCTGCTAAATACATTTTTGGTTTGCTTTTATCTCTATTATTTCTTTCTAAAACAATGCTATTTGTTTCTTCATCTAAATTATTTATTAAAAACAAATTATTAAAAACAGGATGTGCATAGTCTTGCTCTTTTTCTGACAAAACTGGCTCAAAATAGCATGTTACTTCTAAAATTTCTTCTTCATTTCCTTGATTTTCTAATATTATTCTTCTTAGTTCTACTGAACTGTTAGAACTAATTGTGGTTTTTATTTTTGTTTTTATACTTCCGTTCTACAATTTCTTGTTCATGTCTATCTTCCATAAAACTAATTTGATATTGATTCTCTTTATTTTCATTATAGGCATAATTAGAACTTATATATTTTTTAGTCTTAATATTTTTTACACAATAGAAAATTCCTTGTGGGTAATCATCACTTGCTTTAAATCTATTTATATAGATATTTTTATACTTACTAACTCCCTGACCTTTTTGGTTCATAGCTACCAAATAATTTTCATTTGAAATAAAGTTACCTGTAATTAATCTCTCATCTAGTTTTTTATAAGTTGTTTCCACATAATTCTCATAATCTTTATATTTTATTTTCTCCACTTTTTCTTTTTTCTCTTTTGTTATAATTGATTTTTCTGGCATTGTTTCTTGTAATAAAATACTTACTGCCTCTATTTCTGGATTTTTCATAAATCTTTTTGATAAAATATTTCCAGAAAACAAATTGTTAATACTAAGCAAAATCAGTCCTTGATGATGTGCCATATAAGTTTTTACAACATCTGCTCTTTTGCCTTTTCCAACTCTTTCTGGTGTATAATCAATTGCCTCATAAAATCCAAACTTATCATACATTCCTTCTTCTTCTAGTCTTTTTAAATTTCTAATTTCTTCTTTTGGAACTTCTGTAATTGCCAATATTCCTCCATAAGCTGACACTACCATTTCATCTGCCAATCCCCTTTTCAATCCCAGCCATGGAATACCAAATGCTTTATACTGATAATTTCCTTGTAAATCTTTTAAATTAAATGCTGATTCTGAAATTCCCCATGGTATATTTAGCTTTTCGCTGTATTTTATTTGTGTTTGAATTAAAAACTTACAAGATTCATCTAAAAGACTTCCTTCAACTTTTGGAATATTGATATTTGGCATTAAATATTCAAAAGCTGTTCCTGACCAGGAAACAAGACCTTTATATTTTCCAAGTGTTGTTAAAGTTCTACTTAGATAATTCCAATGTCTACTTGGAACATCCTTTTTAGCAATTGCAACTAAACTAGCTTGCCTTGCTTCTGATGCCAATAAATCATAATATGAATCTGTTAATTTGTTTTCATCTATATTAAATCCAATTGAAAAAATCTGTTGTTCTTTATTATATAGTGTGCTAAAGTCTGTATTTTCAATTAATTGATTTACAACTAAAGCTAATTCTTTATTATCTTTTTCTTGTAAAAAAGTTTTTGTTACATACAAATACCCAACTAAATTCCCACTATCTACTGTTGATACATATCTTGGGTTTAATGGTTCTTTTGTTCTTATATTATACCAATTATAAAGATGTCCATTCCATTTTGCTAAATCCTCTATTGTGTGAATTATTTTTCCAAGTAAATCTATTGCTTTTTCTAGTTTTATATATCCTAAGTCATAACCGTGATATTACTGCTAATAAAGATAGTCCTATATTTGTAGATGACGTTCTTGGTACTATTTTTTCCTTTCTATCTTCTTGGTAGTTATCAGGCACCAAATAATTATTTTCCTCTGTCAAATATGTTTCAAAAAAACTCCATGTTCTTTTTCCAATTTCTAAAACATATTCTTTTTCTTTATCATTTAATTTGTCAATCGGTTGCTCATTCTCTATTTTTCTACTTATATACCACATTATAGTTGGAATTATAGCCCAAAATACTCCTAAAAAAACTGCTGTTGGACTTACAGTTAAAAATCCTATACCAATACTAACAATACCTGCTAAGACATTTACTGCCATTTGATTATAATAAGAAAATACATCTGTTTTTGCTTGTTTTTCTGCCTCTTCTGATGTTGTCCATTCTAATAAATGTTTATGTGATATAACAACTCTATATAAAGTCTTTAAAATTGCTTTTAGTGATACATATGCTTTATATGGCAAATTTCCGAAGAATTATTATTGCTCTATAAATTGCACCTCTTAGTCCTTCTATTTTAGGTGTAAAAGTTTTTTGCTTTTGTTCCCCTTCCTTTTTGAAAATAAAATTATTTAGCATTTCTAATAAATATGGAAAAATAATAATACCAAGCATAATTCCAATACTTAAAAAAACTGGCTTTACCTTAACTATTCCTACTACACAACTATATATAATTGCTATTATAATAGAAACTTCTATTAAACTTCTTCTTAAATTATCAAATATTTTGTATTTGGAAAGTAAATTTAGTGGACTTTTAGGTTTTAACCATCTTAAAATTTGCCAATCTCCTCTAATCCACCTAGAAAGTCTATTCATAAAACTACTATAATTACAAGGGTATCCATCCATCAACATTATATCTGATACTAAACCACATCTTAGATAGCACCCTTCTAATAAATCATGGCTAAGTACAGTGTTTTCTGGAATTTGTTTTTCTAGCACTTGTGAATAAACATCTAAGTCATAAATACCCTTTCCAGTAAAAATACCTTCTGAAAAATTATCTTGATACAAGTCTGATATTGCATTTGTATAAAAATCTGTTCCTCCACTACCTGCAAAAATTTTTGTAAATAGTGTTTTATAACTTATATCTAAATTAACACCAATTCTAGGTTGCATTATTCCATAGCCATCTACTACTATGTTTCTTTCTTTATCTATTTTTGGCTTATTTAATATATGAGCCATTGCTCCAACTAATTCAAAAGCTGTATTTAATACTAAATCTGTATCACTGTCTAATGTTATTATATATTTTATTTTTTCTAATTTAGTATTTTCTAATGTATTTACTCTAAAAGGATTTTTAATTTTCCCTATCAAATAATCATTTAACTGTGTTAACATACCTCTTTTTCGTTCCCAACCTAAAAATGCTTGTTCTTTTTCATTCCATTCACGTTTTCTATAAATAAAATTAAAAATTGGCATTGTTTCAATTTTTGAATTGTATTTTTCGTTTAGTTTTTTTACTTGATATTCTCCCTCTTCAATTACTTGTATATCACTTTCTTCCTCTTTTTTAGAACTTTCACTACAATCTCCGAAGTAGTGTAAAATATAGATTTTCTGATTTATTTGCTAAGTAAAATACTTCTAATTTTCGCATTAATTCTTGTACTTTTTCTTTTGATTTTAATATTGTTGGTATTACTACCATTGTTGCATTTTCTTTATTAATTCCATTCGAAAAATCTAATTTGGGTATAGGTTTTGGTTTTACCGTTTTGCTTAAAATATATTGTATTATCTGTATTGATACCTCTGATGCTGGAATAATAAATAAAATAAAACTCCAAATATTAAGTTCTATTAAACTACTTATTCCGTATCGCAAATAAAATTGTCAAAAAAACAATTCCTAGCAAATATGCCTTTACCTTGTCTTTTGGATTCATTGGTCTACTAGTTTTGTATTTTAGAACATCATACAATTGATTTATTCCTTTATCAATTAAATAATATCCTATATGACTTTCTTTATTATCTAACTTTGATGTATTATTGTTTAAATTATTAGTTGCTAATTCAAGGGCTTTTTTAGCTATATATATTTCTGAGATTTTTGTTTTTTTAGCTAACTCTTTAATCTTGCTTCTATATTCATCTTTTGTATTATCTGTCATATTTTCATATATATTTGATGGATCTTTTCTTAATATTTCCTCTACTCCATTGATTTTTTCAAAAATTTCTAAGAAATTTATTCTTTGAATCTTTTTCATACTAATAATACTATTTCCTATAGAAACTTTTCTTGTTGCTATATCAAAATGTTCTTTTTTTATAACCTCTGAAATACTACTTCCGTGTCATTTCTACTGCTTCTTCTAAAACTTTTAGATAACTATATCCCTTTTTTCCATAACGCTTTAAAATATAGGACATATATTCAATAAAAGGATATTTCATATCTTGAAAAGCACCTTTTTCTATCTTCTTTATTTCACTTGTTTTAAAGTGTTGTTCTTGTTTTCCCTTATTTTCTACTAATCTTTCTGCTATGCTTTCAGCTTTATATTTTTGAATTTGACAGCTATATATTTTCTCACAGATTTCTCTAATATTTTCAATTATTGCAATTTGAAGAAATATACCTATATTCCATATTTCTTCCATGCTTAGTGTTTTTTTTGTTTGATAACTTGCTAAATATTCTTCTAATTCTTTTTTTTCTATTTTATTGTCTGTATATGCTACTATTTCTGAGGCAATCACATAAATTCTAGCAAATCCTTTATATTGTCCATTTGCTATTCCTACAAAATTTGTATATTTTTTTAATGTTAGTTCTTTTTGAATTTGTTTTACTGTTTCCTCTATTATATAAAAATTATCTAATAGCCACTCTCCTGCTGGATGAATGCTAATACCTAATTTTAAATGTTCATTTAATAAGTTATATACTTGATATATTACTCTACAATTTTCTATCATATGTGGTATAGGATATGTGTCTTTTTGTGATTGACTATTTAAATTGTGATTAGAAGCTATTTTCTGTAAATGATTTTTTAAATGACTTTTATCTAATACAGTTCCATTTATTTTTAGTATTCTATTTATTTTCAAAAAATTCCACTCCTTGCTTTTAATATGTTTTTCAAACATATTGTTTGCAATTAGTGGAAATTTTATGCATTTTCTATATTTTTTAATTTGTTAAATTATCAATAAGTTAAACAAACATTTTAAATTGTTATATAAATTTTACTGCCTTTTTTAATTACAATTCCTGCCTTGGGAACTTGTTCTTTCACAATAACGTTTTGTTTGTCTATTTCCTCTACTTCATTTTCAATTACTAATTCTATTTCATTTTCTTTTGCTATTTTTTCTGCTTCTTCTAGTGTTTTTTCTAGTAACTCTGGTACTTCTATTTCTTCTATTTTTTCTACCTCTTCTTCATTTGACTGGTTAACTTCCAAATATGGCAAAATTTCACTAAATATCTGTCCTCCTACTGGTGCTGCCACACCTCCTGCTTGGGTAATTTTAACAACACAAAAATTATAAATTTACTGCATATACCTTTCATTTTTCATTTGTTAAAGTTTATTAACTTTAATAACTTTTTATTATCAATTTGTCCCACTATTAGATAAGTCCCAAACTACTATTCAAAATATAACCTTATACCCTCTAATTTTTAAAAATTCATTTATATCATTCATAAGCCATTTATCTCCTTGTGTATGTAACATATCGTATCCATCATGTAAATATTTAAGTACTCCATATTTTTCAAATATATCATATACTTCTTTCCCTGTAAGTTTATTTTCTTCTTTAAAAATTTCTATACAAAATATGATAAAATCATTTATTTTCTTTTCCATACTATCCCCCATAAACAGTATATTTGCCTGTTTCTTTTTCTTCTAAAAACATTCTAAACAAATCATAATTACTATAATACCACATTTTTGTTTCTT
>JAAWEC010000124.1 GCA_022794095.1 Clostridia bacterium | reverse complement strand
TGGTGCAGATGGCCGGAATCGAACCGGCACGGTTTATTCAACCGCAGGATTTTAAGTCCTGTGCGTCTACCAGTTCCGCCACATCTGCATTTATTATATGAACTGGTAATTATAACAATAGTTATTATAATATGTTGTTATTTTTTTGTCAATACATTTTCAATAATTTTTTTAATTTTTCCATAATAATAAACATTTCAAAAATGTTCAGTCATATTTAAATGCCTAGAACATTTTTGTTTTTCTTATATATAGAATAATTTTCAAAACTAAAATTTGCATATAAATACTACATGGTATTAAAATCATGTTAAAATTCAAATTATTCTTATTTTGTTCTTTTACTAGTCATTTGTTCCTGTTCCATCAAAAGGTATAAATTTATTTACTACACTTTCTGGTTGTACTTCTTCTGCCCTAAACATCATAAATGATGTATTTATTTTGTTTTCTACTAATTGTTCTACTTCTTCTTGAGATGAATGTTCTGCTAATACTAATTCACTTACTAAAATTTGTTTAGCATTATTTAACATTTTCTTTTCTCCTGTTGATAGTCCTTTTTCTTTTTGTTTGAAACTTAAATTTCTCACTACATCAGCCACTTCATAAATGTCTCCACTTTTCATTTTGTCCATATTATCTCTATAACGTTTATTCCAATTTTTGTCCATTTGTGTTTCATCTTTTTCTAGTATTCCAATTACTTTCTCTGCTGAATTTTTATCTATAATATTTCTTACCCCTACTGTTTCTGCCTTTGCTGTTGGTATCATAACTTTTACTTCTCCAGGCATTTTCAATATGTAATATGATTGTTTCTCTCCTAAAATATCTTTTTCCTCGATTGAATCAATTACCCCTGCTCCATGCATTGGGTATACTATTTTGTCTCCTACATTGAACATGTAAGCCAACTCCTTTCAGCTCTTTTTCTATTGGTAGAAAGACACAATAAAGCTATGTAAATAACTATTATATTTAATAACTTTATTGGATTTTTTAACCATTTCTATTATACAACAAAAAATGGTAAAAGTCAAAGCCCTTACTAGTATTTTTTTATGTTTATTGTTGCTCTTTTCCTTTATTCTCTAAGAAAATATTTTTTTAATTTTTTTTATTTTTTTATATTATGTGTGGTGTTTTATTTGCTTGTAGAACCAAATCCACCTATTCTCTCCCCTTGTGCTTCATCATTATCAGCTATTAAATATTTTTGAAATATACATTGTCCAATAGCTTCACCTTTTTTTATTGTTATGTCCTCATCCTTAATATTATAAAATGCAAACATAATATGACCATCATTATCTGTATTTCCATAATAATCTTTATCAATAACACCAACACTATTAGCCAAAATTAACCCTTTTTTCTTTGGATTAGAACTTCTATTATATAATAGTAAAACTTCATCATCTTGCATATATGCTTTTATACCTGTCTTTATTAATGTTGGATTACTTCCTTTTTTAAAACTTGGTATTGTTACATCTTCTGCTGCTTCTACATCATATCCAGCTGAATATTTTGTCTTTCTAACTGGCAAATTTATTTGCTTATCTTCAAATCCTTTTGCAACTTCAAATCCTCTTAATTTTTCCATTTTAAACTTCCTCCTTTAACTTAATACTTATTCTTTCATAAAATAATATTATTGTCAATATAATTTTTTATAATTTTGTTTGACATGCTTTAGATAGATTTTTTACTATTTTATTTTTACACTTACATAAAACTGTAAATATTCGCTTATTTTTAATTGATTTTTTTTAATTTATGTATTATAATGCTTTTAAATAAAAGATTATACATTTTATTGATAATAGGAGGAAAATTATGTCAAAAAACATTGATGTTTCTATTATTATGGGAAGTGACTCTGACTTGCCTATAATGAAAGATTGCGCTAAATTTTTAGAACAAATGGGAATTTCTTATGAAATGAAAATCCTTTCTGTTCATCGTACACCAGAAAAAGCAACAAAATATGCAGAAGAACTAAAACAAAACAATGTAAAAGTTGTAATTGCTGGAGCAGGTGGTGCTGCTCATTTACCAGGTGTATTTGCAGCTATGCTTCCAACAGTACCTGTAATTGGAATTCCAATTCATACAAAAACTTTAGGTGGTGTTGATTCTTTATATTCCATTGTTCAAATGCCATCTGGAATACCTGTTGCAACAGTTGCAATTAATGGTGCAAAAAATGCAGGTATCTTAGCTACATCTATTTTAGCAGTTGGAAATGAAGATATTAAGAAAAAACTTGCTGATTTTAAAAATTCTTTGAAAGATGCTGTTTCTCAAAAAGATGAAAAGCTACAACAAATAGGATACGAAAGGTATCTTTCAGAATAAAAAACATATACAACAAAAGTGGCATAATTAATTTTCTTACTTTTTAAATTGCTTTTATGCCTCATTTATGAATTTAATAATATTTTTTGAAAGGAAGTAACAAATATGAAAAAAATTAGTAGTGGTAAAGTTCGTGAAATTTATGAAGTAGACAATGACAAGCTTCTTCTTGTTGTTTCTGATAGAGTTTCTGCTTTTGATTATATCTTACCAAGCCCTATTCCAGAAAAGGGAAAAGTTTTAAACCAAATTTCTAAATTTTGGTTTGATTCTTTAGAAAGTGTTGTTCCAAACCATGTTATATCTACTGATATTAAAGATTTTCCAGAAGAATTTCAAACAGAAGAATTTGCTCGGAAGAAGTATGTTAGTTAAAAAATTAAAAATGATACCTGTTGAATGTATTGTAAGAGGATATATTACAGGTTCTGGTTGGAAAAGCTATCAAAATGATGGTACAATTTGTGGTATTACTTTACCACAAGGACTACAAGAATCTGAAAAACTACCAGAGCCAATCTTTACACCAACTACAAAAGCTCAAGAAGGACATGACGAAAACATCTCTTTTGAACAAGTATGTAATTTAATTGGTAAAGATTTAGCCGAAAACCTACGTAAAACAGCTATTGAAGTATATGAAAAAGGTGCTGAATATGCCTTAACAAAAGGAATTATTGTTGCAGACACTAAATTTGAATTTGGTATAGACGAAAATGGTACTTTAGTACTTGGAGACGAAGTTCTAACTCCAGATTCTAGTAGATTTTGGCCAGCAAGTGACTACCAAGTAGGAAGAGGACAAAAAAGTTTTGATAAACAATATCTTCGTGACTGGATAAAATCTACAGGATATAACCCAGAAGCTGGAGCTCCAATTCCAGAAGATGTTATTACAACAACTTCTAATAAATATAAAGAAGCTTTTGAAATGCTAACAGGCAAAAAATTTGAATAGGATTTGGGGACGGCCCCCAAATACTATTTAAATCCTATAAATCTATTTTCTCAAAACAGTCTTTGTCAATTTCTTCTGGAACTTCAATTGGATATTTACCTGTAAAACATC
>JAAWEC010000123.1 GCA_022794095.1 Clostridia bacterium | reverse complement strand
TGTCAGAGATAAAAGTTAATAATGGTAATATAGAAGATGCCTTAAAAAGGTTTAAAAGACAATGTGCAAGAAATGGAGTACTTCAAGAAGTACGTAAAAGAGAGCATTATGAAAAACCAAGTGTAAAAAGAAAAAAGAAATCAGAGGCAGCAAGAAAAAGAAAATTTTAAAAATGCAAAAGTGGTGTTTGTTTGAGCTTAAAAAGTCAAAACATCACTTTTTTGTTATAGGAAAAATTATCTAAAATGTATATTATAATTAAAATGTAGTATACTAAATCAAAGGAGGAAGAGAAAATGGAATATAAACAAACAGAATTAAAAAAAGGAATTAAATTACACACAATAAACAACGATAAATTCAAAACAAATTTAATTGCTGTATTTTTAACAACAAAATTAACGAGAGAAAATGTAACCAAAAACGCTGTAATTTCAGCCACTTTGAGAAGAGGCTCTAAAACAATGCCAACACAAGAAGAAATCAGTAAACAAATGGAAGAAATGTATGGAGCAAGCTTTGACTGTGGATTAGACAAAACTGGAGACAATCAAGTTTTAAAATTCTATTTAGAAACCATAAATGACACATTTCTACCAACAAATGGAGAAGACATGTTAAAAAATTCACTACAAAGATTATTAGAAATCGTATTAAATCCATATACAGAAAATGAAAGTTTTAAAGAACAATATGTAGAACAAGAAAAAAACAATATAAAGCAAAGAATCGAAGGAAAAATTGACAACAAAGCAAGATATAGCAAAGACCGTTGTATAGAAGAGATGTATAAAGAAGAGCCATTTGGATTATATAGAATTGGATATGTAGAAGATTTACAAAAAATAGATGGAAAAAATCTATATGAATACTATAAACAACTAATAAACACTTGCAAAATAGACATTTTTGTTTCAGGAATAGTAAATGATGATATAGTATCCATAGTAAAAGAAAATGAAAATATCACAAAATTAAAGGACAGAACACCAGACTATATAATGCCAAAAGAATTAAACAAAGAACTTCCTGAAAAAGAAAACATTGTAACAGAATCTATGAAAGTAACACAAGGAAAACTAATTGTAGGTTTAAATGTATCTATTGACAATGAAGACTTAAAATATGATGCTTTAATATATAATAGCATTTTAGGAGGAAGTCCAAACTCTAAAATGTTCCAAAATGTAAGAGAAAAAGCCCATTTAGCTTATGTTGCAAGTTCTTCTTATATGAGATATAAAAACAATATTTTTATTAATTGTGGAATAGAAATAGGAAATTATGAAAAAGCATTAAAATTAATTAAAAAGCAAATTGAAGATATGAGAAACGGTGAATTTACAGAAGAAGACATTGATAATGCAAAAAAAGGAATTATTGCAACAATAAAAACAATAGATGATGAACAAGACACAGAAATCACTTATTATTTAGGTCAAGAATTAACAGACAATAGAATTTCAATTGATGATTACATGGCACGTATTGAAAAAGTAACAAAACAAGATATTCTAAACATTGCAAAAAATGTGGGAATTCATACAATTTATTTTTTAAAAGACTAAAATTTTAGTATAAAAAGGAGGAAGTAAAGTGCAAATTATAGAAAATTCAAAGGTAAAAGAAAAGGTCTATATTGAAAAGCTAGACAATGGTTTAACAGTAATGATAATTCCTAAAAAAGGAATCCAAAAAAAATATATGATATGGGGAACACATTACGGTTCTAACGAAAGCAGTTTTATAGTTCCAGGAGAAGAAGAAACAACAAATGTACCAAATGGAGTAGCACATTTTTTAGAACATAAATTATTTGAACAAGAGAATGGAACAAATAGTTTAGATGTACTAACATCATTAGGAGTAGACGCAAATGCATACACAACAAATGACCACACAGCATATCTATTTCAAGGTACAGACAACTTCTATGAGGCAATGGATGAACTTATGGACTATGTACAACACCCATATTTTACAGATGAAAATGTAGAAAAAGAAAAAGGCATAATAGGCCAAGAAATTATGATGTATGATGATTACCCAGATTGGAGAGTTTATATAAATGTCTTACAAGCAATGTATCACAACAACCCAGTAAAAATTGATATAGTAGGAACAATTGAAAGTATTGGGAAAATTGACAAAGAGACTTTATATAAATGCTATCAAACATTTTACAATCCATCTAACATGACAATGGTATTATGTGGAGACTTTGAACCAGAAAAAATTTTAGAAGAAGTTAAAAAAAGGCTATTAGACATAAAGCCAAGTGGAGAAATAAAAAGGATATATCCAGATGAACCAGAAGAAATTGTACAAGAAAAAATTGAGCAAAAGCTAGAAGTAAGTCAATCATTATATGCAATAGGAATAAAAGATACTACAAAATGCGAGCAAGTAAAAAAACACATTGCAATGGAAATTTTATTAAATTTATTAATAGGTAGAAGTTCTAACATATATAAAGAATTATATGACCAAGGAATTATATATTCACAACCTAGTTTAGAATATGAATTTACAAACATGTATGCACACGCCTTAATTATAGGGCAATCAAATAACCCAGAATTTGTTTATCAAAAATTTAAAGAACAAGTAGAAAAATTTAAAACAGAGGGAATTTCAGAAGAAGATTTTGAACGTATCAAAAAAATGATATATGGTGGTTATGTAATAGAATATAATGATGTTGAAAACATTTCAAGAATGTTTTTAGCAGATGCCATGAAAGGAATAAACAGTTTTGACTATTTAGAGGAAATAGAAGGAGTTACTGTAGAATATTTAGAGCAAATTTTAAAAGATGTCTTTAAAGAAGAAAAAATGGTTCTTTCTATCATAAAAAACAAAAATTAATAATAGAAAAAAATGTATTAAAAACAGCATTTTAGTTCAAAAAATAAAGATGCTGTTTTTTTGTGTCTTAGCATGTCGAAAAAAGGGAAAAAAACACGTACGAAAGTTATCAAAAAATATTGAAAATACTTGACTTAAGAAAGATGATGTGGTAATTTATAGCTAGATAAAAAAATACCTTGAGAAAGGGTGAAAAGCTATGTTAAATGATGAAATTTGCGAACTAAGGAATAAATTAAATAAAAGTATTGAGCAAGGAGATGACTATAGCGTCACATATCAATTAAGTATAGAACTAGACGAATTAATTGCTATGTACTATGAAAATAATGAAAATGACAAAAGTAAAAAAAAACTAGTGTTGACTAGAGTATAAAACAATACTGTCTTAATTTTTGACAGTGTTATTTTTTTATATTATACCAAAGTTCTCCGAACTTCCTATAATATAAAACGTTCCACAGAAAATTGCTTTGCAATTTTCGCGAGCGAACAAAGACGAG